>JACRGU010000090.1 GCA_016212245.1 Nitrospirota bacterium | reverse complement strand
GGCATAGGTGCCCAGCCTCATAGGTATGATGGTGTAAGAATCCATAATCTTCTCGATTACCTGCTGATGTCTGAGGAGGTATCTGGCAACTTGATCCTTAGGGAGAATGGCATAATTTATAAATTGGGAATCACTTACTACCGCAGAGATATCCTGATAAGGGATTGTATAGACTTCTTCATAGGCATAGGCAGCGATTCCACATGAATTAAACAATTTCTCTTCTGAAGTCTCTATAATACCGAAAATATATTTACCCCACACCTTTTGATTATTCATTTGAGTTTTCTGTAAAAGGTGTGGGGTTTACTCCCACACCTTTTAAACTCTCCCCGATCCGTTTTTTTAATTCTTGGTATGCCTTGCCGAACTTCTTCAAACGCGATTCACGTATCCTGGCATCTTTTTCCGAAATATATGCTTCATAATAAAGCAAGGTAAACGCCGCTCTTTTTCGATGTTCTTCTAATCTTCTCTCTAAATTATTTGTAGAACCTATATATAGCTTGTTGCTATCATTATTCTTGAGAACATAGACATAGTAAAAGGTGTGGGGTTTAGCTTCCATCAGTCACTCCGCTCACTTGCCTTTAGGGCCTCCTCAAAATGCCGCATTGTAATTTTGAATTTTGAATTTTGAATTTTGAATTCGGAGTTATGACTCAAAAATTCCCTTATCGCAAGCATGGATGCCTTTCGGCAGATAAACTCAATATCCGAACCAACCTTATTTTCGGTGCGCCCCGCTAATTCCTGTAAATCTACATCTTTATCAAGAGGCTTATTTTTCGTATGTATCTTAAATATCTCTAATCTTATTGTCTTGTCTGGTCTTGGAAGTTCAAGCAAAAGGTCAAACCTCCCGCTTCTAAGAAGCGCGGGGTCAACTAAATCCAGCCTGTTGGTTGCGGCTAAGACTACTACGCCTTTAAGTTCCTCGATTCCATCCATCTCTGTAAGAAACTGGCTTATAACTCGTTCGGTCACCTGAGAATCAGAGCCTCCCGAACCCCTTTTGGGAACAAGGCTGTCTATCTCATCAAAAAATAATATTGTTGGTGATGCTTGCTTCGCCTTTTTAAAGACCTCTCGGATGCCCCGCTCACTCTCTCCAACATACTTCGATATCAGGCTCGGCCCTTTTACTGAGATAAAATTGACCCCGCTCTCATTAGCCACTGCCTTTGCTAATAAAGTCTTACCTGTGCCAGGTGCCCCATATATAAGGATTCCTTTAGGGGGATTGGTATTCGCCTTTTTGAAGATAGCAGAATGTTTAAGAGGCCACTCAATCGCCTCTTTTAATTCCTCTTTTATATCATCAAGCCCACCTACATCATCCCACTTAACATCAGGCACCTCTACAAAAAACTCCCGAATAGCAGAAGGTTCTACCTCTTTCATCGCCTCTAAGAAATCATCCATAGTTACTTGAAGCTCCATGAGCGTCTCATATGGTATATCTGCCATCTCAAAATCAATCTCAGGTAAGATCTTTCTTAAGGCTGACATCGCTGCCTCTCTGGCCAAGGCTCCTATGTCTGCTCCAACAAATCCATGGGTAATATCGGCTAACTTTTCAAGATTTACCCCGTTAGAAATTCCATTTCTAACGGGGCGAGCATCTTCTGATAGAGGCATCCCTCTTGTATGTATTTGAAGTATCTCGAGCCTTCCATTTCTGTCTGGTATAGGTATAGATATTTCTCTGTCAAAGCGTCCGGGGCGTCTCAAGGCAGGGTCTATAACATTGGGAATATTAGTTGCACCTATAACAATAACCTCGCCCCTCGATTCTAATCCATCCATTAAGCTCAATAGCTGTGCCACAACCCTCCGCTCAACCTGTTTCTCCCCGCCCATCTCCTCTCTTTTAGGTGCGATGGAATCTATCTCATCAATAAAGATTATTGCAGGGGCATGTCTTTGGGCATCTTCGAATACATTCCTCAAGCGGGCCTCGGACTCTCCATAGAACTTACCCATTATCTCAGGGCCACTTATATGGGTGAAATACGCCTCTGTCTCATTAGCAACAGCACGGGCAATCAGGGTCTTCCCGCAACCAGGAGGGCCATACAAAAATACCCCCTTCGGTGCATCAATCCCCAGCCTTTCAAATACCTCTGGATATTTAAGAGGCAATTCTATCATCTCCCTGATCCTCTGTATCTGAGTCTGGAGTCCGCCTATATCTTCATATGAAACCCGTGTGTCTTTTATCTCCTGCGCTCCCTTTGTCTTCATCCGGATAAGGGTGGTGGGCTCGATTAATACGATTCCATTAGGAATCGTATCTACCACTTTAAAATCACAGGCCCTCGAACCAAAAAGGCTGGCTCTTACCCTATCTCCTGTAGTCAAAGGAAGCCCTTCAATAAGAGAGCCTATATATTTAATATCCTTATCCTTCTGCAGGAGACCTGATACACTCAAAGGCATTAGTGTAATCTTACCTGCTGGCCTGGTCTGCACCTTTTGAATCATCACCTTCTCATCTATCCCAACCTGTGCATTTTCTCTTGTTATCCCATCTATCTGGATAATCCCCTTACCTCTTTCCTCAGCATAGCAGGGCATAACCTTGGCCGGGGTCTGCCTTTTGCCAGTAATCTCGATAATCTCACCCACCTCTGCACCTATCCTCTTTATATCTTCCGGATCAATCCTCGCAATAGCCCTACCTGCATCCTTTGACAGGGCCTCTTTCACCCTCAGCGTTACTGGATGATTGTCTTTTTTATCCACTGAACAGTATCTCCTTAAACCTTTCTAATCCCTCTATCCCTTTTACCTCTCCTGCCTGTAGTGGCACGATTACCGTGTTCAAATCGGTGTATTTATCTTTCATCTGTCCTATATACCTTTCCTGCACATTTCTTCTCTCTCTACAGAACTCACAATCCCTTGACTCTATAACATTATTTATAATTAGCTGCCTTACCTTTATTCCGTATTTGCTCAGACTATCTATCAGTCTTTTTGTTTCTAAAACAGCCATATCCTCCGGTATGGTCACAACGATAAATTCACACCTGTTTTGATCCTTAAGGAGGCCTTCAATCTTTTTGACTGTCCTTTTCATACTCATAAGGAAATCATCAGCACTGTCAGGCTTATATTTCCCGGCAAAGCTCGTAACCATATATCTGTATTTCCACCTCATCTTTGCTAAAACCTTTACCCAGTCATCTAAAAGCTCTGGTAAGGTCAAAAGCCTCAGGGCATGGCCTGTTGGGGCTGTATCTAATATATATTTGTCAAACTTCCCTTCTTCAATTAAATCCATTATTGTCTTAAAACCCATTACCTCGTCTATCCCTGGTATAGGCAGACCAAGTATGGCATCTATATCCTCCTTATCCAGATAAGTACTCGTATCAAAGATTTTTCTTATCTCATCCTCATATTCCATCTTGAACTCTGAAAGTGCTTTCTCAGCACTTATCTCGAGTGCACTTAAATTCTCAACACCTTTTACATCCTTTATCTCGTCTCCTATTTTCTGTCCAAGGCTGTCTGACAGAGAGTGAGCCGGGTCAGTAGAGAAAAGGAGTGTCTTATTATTCCTTGATAGGTAGATTGCTGCGCTTGAGGCACATGTTGTCTTTCCTACTCCTCCTTTTCCACCGAATAGAATCAGCTTTAATTCAGGTTTCAGAAGTCCGATTAATGCCACCTATTTTTTGACCCTGATCTCCAGCACACCATTTTTGTAAGAAGAACTCATGGTTTCAGGCCTTACCTTTGTTGTAAGGAGTATTTCCTTATAGTATTTTCTATTCTTACCCACTGCTTTTATCTCTAATATATCTCCTTTTAAATCTATTGTTATACCTTCTTCGTGAACTCCGGGAATCTCGGCTATGACCACCACTTCATCCCTCTCGTCAAAGACATCTATTAGAGGTTCCCTTTCTTCTTCTACGACAGGTCCTTCAGGGGTCTTTCTGATATTGCCAAATGTCTCGACAACCGGCTTTCCGCCTACTGCTGTCTTGATAGAAAATCCATATACACCCTTCATGCCTTCCTTAAGGCGGCTTAAATCTATCTCACCTTCTTTTTTAATCTCCTCTGCCTCTTTCAATTCAGCCGCAAGGTCTATCAACTTCTCTATGCCTTTAAACAGCCCTCCTAAGCTGATCTTTCCAATGCCAAAATCAATATCCAGGCCTTCTTCTTTCTTCTTTTTCTTTTCTTCTACCATTTTTCACCTCTTTATAGTCACAACCCCTTTTCCTCTACATTTTAAGCACGGAAGATTACTACCTTTTTCTCTTCCTCTCCCTTTGCAGATAGGACATGTTTCAATATCTTCACTGCCTGCACTCATAACCCCTTTACCAAAACATGCAGGGCAGGTAATATTCGTTCTCGGATATGCCTTTCCCCTTCCGTTACAAAAGGCACAGACCACAGCCGGGGCCTCAATACTCACAGCTCCTTCCCCCTTACAAACAGGGCATTTGATTCCCTTCGCACCAGCTAAAAATCCACTTCCTCTACAAAAGGCACATTCAAATATCTCACCCTCAATGACCTCACCCCTTCTTTTCATCCTGCCGCCCCTCCACTGATATGTCTTCCATCCTGTTTCCATAATTAACCTATCCTACAATTCAGTAACTCAATGCCATCTTCTTCCATTTCTTTTCTTGAGAGGCTGTCTCCTCCATAACTTCTTTATGCCCATTTCGCTCTCCTTTTTC
>JACRGU010000082.1 GCA_016212245.1 Nitrospirota bacterium | reverse complement strand
TGTGCTTGATTCTCTCATAATCCTTGTCGGCGTTGACCGTGGAAGCATTGAGTACTCAGCTGTTATCCATCCCTTCTTCTGGTCCTTCAGAAAAGGTGGAACCTTGTCCTCAATTGAGGCCGTACATATTACCCTTGTATTCCCCATCGAAATCAGTACTGAACCCTCAGCAGCCCCTATGAAATTCCTGTGAACCCTTACATCACGTATTTCATTGTTTTTCCTACCATCAGGTCTCATTTAGCCTCCAACCGCTATTTTTTCTATATGTTCTATCTTCTGCCCAAAAAATCTCTCGCCGACTTTTATAAACCTCTCAGGTGAATCAGTTACATAAAACTCCCTTAAGGGCATCTCTTCCTGTTCCCTCTTCAAACCAGCGATCTCAAGGGTTGCCTTTATCTCCTGTGCTACCTCAACTGCAGAGTCTATAAGTCTTACATCCTCACCTATAACCGAGGATATAACCTTTTTCAGTAAAGGATAATGTGTGCATCCGAGTACAAGGGTATCTATACATTTATCTTTTATTCCCTCAAGATACCTTTTGGTAATCATGGTAACAACATCCCCCTCTGTCCACCCTTCCTCTACAAGCGGTACAAATAAAGGACATGAAAGACCGAATACCTCTACATCTTTATCAATAGCCTTGATCGCCCTTGTATAAGAACCGCTTTTTATTGTTGCCTCTGTGCCTATAATCCCGATCTTCTTGTTCCTTGTAGCCCTGACAGCAGCCTTTGCCCCTGGCTCAATAACTCCAATAACAGGTATCGGGATGCTGTTTTTGATGGCATCGAGGCTGACAGACGATGCGGTATTGCAGGCAACTACGAGGATTTTAATATCTCTCGAAGAGAGGAATCTCGTATTTTCGAATGAATATCTAATGACTGTTTCCGGCGACCTTATCCCGTATGGAACCCTCGCAGTATCGCCGAGATAAATAGTGCCTTCATCAGGCAGTTCCTTTATTATCTCCTTTAAAACCGTGAGTCCACCTATCCCAGAATCAAAGACACCAATCGGCCTATCTTTCTTATTCATGTAAAACCATATCTTTTAAAGGATACGAAAGATAGAGGTGGCCTCCGAGCGTTTCTATCTCCTTCCCCTCTATAAGGACTTTTACATCTTTAATATCCTGTATATTTGAAACAAGGCTCTCATATAGACCCTTAAGGAGGAGGAATTCTGTAACAGCATCGCCCTTAAAATTCCTCCTGAACTCGTCTGACAGATCAACATAGAGTATCCTGTCTGCATCTTTATATAGACAGAGAAGCCTTGCATCACTCGGTATATTTGATACCATTACACCTGCAGGCCCTTTAAGGAATTCTTCTACTGTAGCTTCTGCAATCGCCATCTGCGCAGTCCTCCTCAGAATCCTCCTTTCCTCCATCTGGAGCCGATCACCTGCAGGATAATAAATCCTCAAAGAAAACAGGTTTTCTGCCTTAGTTAGTGTCTCAACTATCTCTTCTGTAGGGGGCCTGTCCTTAGAAAAGACCTTCGAGAAATAAAAATATCCACCTGCAGCACCACTTAGGAAAAGTAATATCAACAGTATTATGCCAGATAGCCTTTTAATATTCATATGCTGCGATTCCATTGATAATTGAATTTACAAGTCTCGCCCTCATCTGTTGGTCATAAACCACAAATTTCGGTGAAGGGAGTTCGATTAAAACAGAAGGTGCATTAGCAGAATTGAGTACAGGAAGAAACATCTCTCTGCGAATAACATCCACCTTGAACTCGCCTTTTATTGCCTCTCCAATGCAATCTGAAAGAGCCTTGCTTTTTCCGATATATTTTTTCTGTCTCGATGAAAGGCTGTAAAGGTCAACTATTTCATCAGAACCTTGTTCTTCAAACTCAGGACTGTAAAGGACAAAATTCTCAGACATTGAGGAATGGATACTTATAAATACCTCAGGGCTCTTCTGGTTAACGAGGTTTATCCTATCAATGAGTGATATGTACTGGTCAACCTTACGTGTAAGAAAAACCTTTTTACCTTTCTTTGAAAGAATTGCACCTAAATCTTTAGTTAGACCCAGACTGATGTCTTTCTCCTTCACATCTCCAGAGATAATCCCAAAGTCATAGCCTCCGTGTCCTGCATCAAGCACAATACGCAAAGCTCCTGTCTTTGCCTGAGCAAACAAGGAAACCGTCATAAGCGATATGGCTAAAAATAAAAAGAATCCCTTTTTCAATTGAAAAAATCTCCTCCCCCTACTATATCATGGCACCATACATTTTCCATATATGGAAGGAGTTTTTCAACCAGGTATTCGAAGAAAAACTGAATAGGATGGTGGAGGTGGCGGGAATTGAACCCGCGTCCGAAAGCACTACTCTCAGGCTTCTACATGCTTATCCTGTTTACTCAGTCTCGAATCTCAGGTTGCCAGCAGGCAGGCTCCCTAAGACTCCATCCCCCTTAATCTCGCACCAGGGTCAGGGGAAAATCCCTGTAGCCAGCCTGCTGTCCGACGCTATCCCTGAAACACAGGCAATCTCAGGGTAGCGTGCTGCTTTAATTAAGCAGCGACTGCCAGTTCACTATTGGCGTTTGTGTTTGTTTCCGCCTTTTAACGTGGCGACGGAGCCACGACATGCCACCTGAGCCTCATAGCCCCCGTCGAGCCCTTTCACCCCCGACGTAGTTTTAGTTCAGAGTTTGGAGTAATTTAGTTTCGGAGACTTTCTTAACTCCTAACTCCGAACTCTAAACTCCGAACTATCTTTTTATGGCCCTTGCTATTTCCCTCTTTGCCTCTCTTTCTTTGATTGTTTCACGTTTTTCAAAAAGCCTTTTGCCTTTTGCAAGGCCTATCTCAACCTTTGCCCTGCTGTCCTTAAAATAAATCTTCAGAGGTATTAAAGTATATCCCTTCTGCGTTGTTTTGCCGCTCAGTCTCTCTATCTCAGCCCTATGGAGAAGGAGCTTTCTCGTCCTGACAGGATCGTGGTTTGAGATATTTCCATGCGTGTAAGGACTGATGTGAGAATTCAGGAGAAATACCTCTGAGCCCTTAATAATCACATAGCCATCCTTCAGGTTCGCCTTCCCTTCTCTCAGGGATTTTACCTCTGTTCCTAAAAGAGCAATGCCTGCCTCTAAGGTCTCTTCAATCTTGTAATCGTGATATGCCTTCCTGTTCTGGCAGACTATTTTCATTTATAATTTTACCACAGTTTTAATCAGCTTATGCAAGGGGTATTTGAAAATCGAGTTTAAAGAATCGGCAGATATCGCTCTATCTCATAAGGGTGAATCCTTATCCGGTAGTCATCCCACTCCACTCTTTTGCTGATTATGAGCTGTTCAAAGATATGGTTGCCGAGGGTTTCCCTTAGAAGTTCACTCTTTTCTGCGTATTCTATAGCCTCTATAAGGCTTCCGGGGAGACAGTCTATGTTATATTTCTTCCTATCTTCCTCAGAAAGGTGATAAACATCCATCTCAATTGGTTCAGGAAGCTGATAACCTTTCTCGACACCTTTGAGTCCTGCCTGAAGCATACAGGCAAAGGCAAGATAAGGATTACAGGCAGGGTCAGGTGAGCGGAGCTCTATACGCGTTGCCTTCTCCTTGCCTGGCTTATAAAGGGGAACCCTTACGAGGGTAGACCTGTTTCGCCTTGCCCAGCAGATATAGACAGGTGCTTCGTATCCAAGGACAAGCCGTTTATAAGAGTTCACCCATTGGTTCAGGACTAAGGTGATCTCTTTTATATGGGTAAGGAGGCCTGCAATATATTTCTTGGCTGTATCTGAGAGAAAATATTGGTCCTTTGGGTCAAAGAAGGCATTCTTATCACCCTCAAAGAGAGACTGATGGGTATGCATGCCACTTCCATTCTGGCCGAATATGGGCTTTGGCATAAAGGTAGCATAAACATTATATTGTTTTGCAATCTCCTTCACAATTACCCTGTGAGTCATGACTATATCGGCCATTGTCAGGGCATCTTCATATCTTAAATCTATCTCATGCTGTGAATGGGCGACCTCGTGATGTGAATACTCCACCTTTATCCCCATAGATTCGAGTGCAAGGATAGTATCCCGTCGAAGGTCTTCTGCAGCATCCATAGGATAATCAAAATAACCACCTTCATCGAGTGTATCTGAGTTTCTGTCGGATTTGAAATAGAAGTATTCTAATTCAGGACCGAGATAAAAGGTAAACCCCTTCTGTTTTGCCTTTTCGAGATTCACCTTAAGGATGTATCTTGGGTCTCCCTTGTATGGGGAACCATCAGGTTCATAGATATCGCAGAACATCCTCGCAACCGCCTTTTCCTTTGGTCTCCATGGAAGGATTACAAATGTAGTGGGGTCAGGCCTTGCGATCATATCGCTTTCATCAATCCTCGCAAAGCCTTTAATGGATGAACCATCAAAGCCCATACCCTCATCAAATGCATATTCGAGTTCCTCGACCGGAATCGCAAAACTTTTTAGCTGGCCATGGATATCAGTAAACCAGAGCCTGATAAACTTCACATCATGCTTTTTTACCAGCTCCATCACATCCTTTTTGTCTTTTGGTTTCTCCATCTTTAAATCCTCCTCTTTAAGTTAATTTAAAGTTTAATCAAAAGAATTCCTCGAAGCTTTGCTTCGGGGTATAATTGTTTTTACTCATTCATCGTCATTCCTGTCCCTTTGTCATTCCCGCGAAAGCGGGAATCCAGGGGTAAACTCCAGCAGGAATCCAGACTTGTCCCTGCGGAAGCAGGGAACTATACAAAAAGGTGCAAATTTTAAATCTCTCAATAATATCATTCCTTTCTGAAAAATGCCTTATAAAAATTCATTGCCCTGCCTGTGTATTCCTCGTATATCTTCTCTGTCTCTCCCATTATTTGATCTCTATCAGGCATATCCTTAAACCATTCAAGGAGCATCTCCTTTGTAACCTCTATATGAAACTGAAACCCGTAGACATTATCTCCATATCTGAATGCCTGGTTTCTGTATAGTTCAGAACTTGCTAATAATACAGCACCGAGCGGAATGCCAAAGGTATCACCGTGCCAGTGGAAGACCTTAAACCTCCTCCAGAAATCTCCTACCCTAGGATGGATCGCCAATCTCCTCATCAAAGGGTCTTTTAAACCATCTCCTGTAAGTTCTATATGGTACCATCCTATCTCCTTTTCAGGCCCTGGATAGACCTCTGCACCGAGACAATGAGCAACCATCTGTGCACCGAGACATATACCGAGGATTCTCATACCTCTGTTTATAGCCTCTCTTATTATACGGGACTCTACCATCAGATGGGGATATCTATCCATTTCGTATACGCCCATAGGCCCACCCATCACAACAAGGGTATCAAATCCCTCTAAAGGGGGTAGTATCTCACCTAAACCGAGTTCTACGATACTGAAAGGCATCTCCTCTTTTTTCAGAAAATCCTCTATCGCCCCAGGGCCTTCTGTGGTTATGTTTTTAATTATTAAGACTGACATTTTAGGTCGGTATACGGTTACCG
>JACRGU010000081.1 GCA_016212245.1 Nitrospirota bacterium | reverse complement strand
TGAAAGGATTATCCCTTTGGGGTTGAAATTCTTTATCCTCTCGATTGAGGCATTAAACGGGAATATTTCAGAGTAAACTTTACTCTCTCTTATGCGTCTTGCAATTAACTGAGTATACTGGGAGCCAAAATCAAGGACTAATATTTTATCTTCGTGCATTCACCATTCCGGCCTATAATTCGGGGCCTCTTTTGTTATGATAACATCGTGGACATGACTTTCTCTCAAGCCCGCATTAGTAATCCTTATGAATCTGGCCTTTTTCCTGAGCTCATCGAGGTTTCTACAGCCACAGTAGCCCATCCCTGAGCGGAGGCCACCGATTAGCTGATGAACGCTCTGAGAAAGTGGTCCTTTATATGGTACCCTGCCTTCTACGCCCTCTGGTACGAGCTTTGTCGATTCAACGCCTGTCTGCATATATCTATCCCTTGAACCCTGTTCCATTGCACCAATGGAACCCATCCCTCTGTATACTTTGTAACTGCGTCCCTGCAGGAGTACTGTCTCTCCTGGAGATTCGTCTGTGCCTGCAAACAGGCTTCCTATCATTACAGAATTGGCACCTGCTGCGAGTGCCTTTATAATATCCCCTGAGTATTTTATCCCCCCATCCGCGATGATAGGAACTCCATATTTCTTTGCAACAGAATAACACTCTTTTATTGCTGTAAGCTGTGGTACACCTGTACCTGCTATTATCCTCGTAGTGCATATCGAGCCAGGACCTATACCGACCTTTATTCCATCAGCCCCAGCCTTTATGAGGTCAACTGCAGCCTCTGCAGTAGCGATATTGCCTGCGATTATATCAATATCAAATTTCTTTTTCAGTGACTTGAGCGTGGCAATGACTGACTTTGTATGTCCATGAGCAGTATCGATTACAATCACATCCACCCCTGCCCTTACAAGTAGTTCTGCTCTCTGGATTGAATCTTCTCCGGTGCCTATCGCAGCTCCAACACAGAGCCTTCCAACACTGTCTTTGCATGCATTTGGATACTTCCTCCTCTTCTCAATATCCTTTATAGTTATCAATCCTTTCAGGTTGTTCTCCTTATCCACAATAGGTAGCTTTTCTATCTTGTATCTGTGAAGGATCTTCTTTGCCTTATCGAGGGTTGTACCAACAGGTGCTGTGATGAGTTTTCCCCTTGTCATCACCTTAGAGACCTTTTTGGATAACTGGGTTTCAAAACGCAGGTCCCTGTTTGTCAGTATCCCGATGAGCTTCCCTTTTTCTGTTACAGGGACACCTGATATCCTGTATCTTTCCATCAGGGACATCGCCTCTGAGATCGGTGCATCCGGTGGGATAGTTATGGGGTCCAGTATCATTCCACTTTCAGATTTTTTCACTTTGTCTATTTCTGATGCCTGCCTCTCAGGGCTCATGGCCCTGTGAATAATCCCGATACCACCTTCCCGTGCAATTGCTATAGCAAGGCTGGCCTCTGTGACAGTATCCATAGCAGAACTTACAATCGGGATATTGATTTTTATATTTCGTGTAAGCATAGTGGTTAAGTCAACTTCTCTCGGAAGGACCTCTGATTTAGCAGGCACTAAGAGTACATCGTCAAATGTCAGCCCTATCTGTAAAACATCCTCGAGCATTGTCTCCCTCTGAAATCTTTATTAATTTTAACATTTTAATATCTTATAAGGCAATCAGGATAACCATTTTCCCCTTGACAGTATTATTGTTTTTGATTATATTTTTGCCGTATTCTGTTTTTTGTATATTCTTTGATTCCTGGTTGTCAGGATCTCGAGACTATTTTATGAAAGGGGGTGAAAGATAGTGAGGTCTACGATTCTTATATTAATCTTGGTAGTAGTAATTGCTCTTGTTGGCAGTGCCATGGCAACTCCTCCAGGAAAGACAGTAGAGTACGAAGGAGGATGGGCTGGTAAGGTTATATATGACGGAACAATACACGGCACTGAAAAAGGTATGAAATGCCCCGACTGCCATCCTGCGATCTTCCCGATGAAGAAGGCTCCACCAGGGACATACAAGATGGCTGACATGATTGCTGGCAAAAATTGTGGAGTGTGTCACAATGGCACAAAGGCATTCTCATCAAAGTCATTTGCAGACTGTGCAAAATGTCATAAGCAGGCAGAAGAGAAGAAGTAAATTAGCGAGATTATAGAAAGAAGGGCCCTGCTACATGCAGCGCCCTTCTTTCTATGTCTAATCCAGCTACATCCTCTCAGGCACGCTCAATCCGAGGATTTCAAGGCCATCCTTTAATACAATTCTTATAGCCTCGCATAACGCAAGTCTGGCCCTGCTCAGCTCAACATTGTCTGTAACAACCCTGTGGTTATGATAGTAAGGATGAAATATACCGGCGAGTTCCTGTAGATAAAATGTAATCCTGTGCGGCTCAAGGGCATTTACTGCACTTTCAAAGATTACAGGATAGAGAAGAAGGTTTTTTATTAGCCGATGTTCTTCAGGAAGGGATAACATGCTGAGATCAACACCATTGAAATCTTCGATTACTATACCCTTTTCTTTTGCATGTGAGAAGATGCTATTTATTCTCGCATTAGCATACTGTACGTAGAAAACTGGATTTTCTGATGACCTGACCTTTGCGACCTCAAGGTCAAATTCAAGATGGCTGTCAGGCCGCCTTGTGAGGAATATAAATTTTGTTGTATCCGGGCCAACCTCCTCTATTACTTCCCTGAGCGTTACAAATTCTCCTGCCCTTTTTGACATCTGGACAGGTTTCCCACCCCTGAGCAAGGTGACCATCTGGACAAGTAAGACCTTCAGGCTGTCCTTCGGGTAGCCGAGTGCCTGAATGGCTGCCTTGAGCCTCGGTATATAGCCGTGGTGGTCTGCACCCCAGATATTAATTAATTTGTCATATCCTTTCCTCATCTTCTTTCTGTGGTATGCGATATCTGATGTGAAGTAGGTGTATTCTCCGTCTTTTTTAAGGATGACCCTGTCTTTGTCATCACCGAAATCAGTTGCCCTGAACCACAGTGCTCCATCTTTTTCATATATAAAACCATGCATCTTCAAGTCATCTATAGCCTTTTCCACATCACCTTTTTTATAAAGTTCTCTTTCACTCTGATAGGTGTCAAATGTAATGCTGAAATCTTTCAAGTCTCTTTCAATATCGTCGAGCATCATCTTATAGGAAAAATCAGTGAAAAAATCTGATGCAGTGTCAAAGCTGCACTCTGAGTATTTTTTACCGACTTCTTTGATGATTGCATTCGCAATATCATCAATGTATGATCCTCTATAACCTTCTTCTGGAGAAGGGTATTCTATTCCAAGTAGCTGCTGGTAGCGTGCAAACACTGACAGGCCGAGAAGCTTAACCTGTTTCCCTGCATCGTTTATATAGTATTCACGCTCAACCTTGTAACCCGCAGCCTTCAGGAGATTCGAAAGGGCTGCACCAAAAGCAGCACCCCTTCCATGCCCTAAATGAAGCGGACCTGTTGGGTTTGCACTAACGAATTCAATCTGAACTCGTTTGTCTCGACCGATGTTCTGCAGCAAAAAATGACTCTTCTCCCTAATCAACATTTTTAACTCTGAATAAAGATAATCCTTTGTAAAGGTGAAGTTGATAAAACCAGGGTCGGCGATATCCATCTTCTCGAAGATGCTATGGTCTTTGAGCGAATTTACAAGCTCTTCTGCAATCTTCCTTGGAGGTTTTTTTATACTCTTTGATAGTGTCATGGCTACAGGTGTTGCCATATCACCAAAAGACTCCTCAGGGGGGATATATATCTCAATGGGAGGAATCGGATCGATGCCGAGCTTTTTCAGTGAAATTTCAATTATTTTTATAAGCCCTTTTTTCATAGCCGATGACTCGTAAAAAAAGTTTAAACATGAGGTGTATTTAAAGTCAACCAGTATTGTTTTATAATAGTTTTTAAGGGAGAACAATTTGAGGATAGCGATTATAGGGCTTGCTAATTCAGGAAAGACTACAATCTTTAATGCCCTTACAGGCCAGAACATTGAAATCACTGTTTATCCGACAACTGCTGGAGAACCGAATATAGGTGTTGTGAGGGTGCCTGATTCAAGGGTTGATAGACTCTCGGAGATATATAAGCCTAAGAAGACCACCTATGCCACAGTTGAATATATTGATTATATCGGTCTTACAAAAGGTGACATCCGGCAGAACAGAAAGGTCTTTGATTTGATAAAGGATGCTGACGCGATAGTGCATGTTGTCAGGGCATTTGAAGATGATGCGGTTGTCCATCCTATGGAAAATGTTGATCCGATACGTGATGTAGAGACGGTTGAACTCGAGCTGATATTCGGTGATCTTGAGCTTGTTGAGAAAAGGCTTGATAGGATGGAGCAGGTGGCAAAGCGTGGTAAGAAACCTGACGAATCGGAAAGGAAGTTGTTGCTTAAATGTAAAGATGTCCTTGAGAAAGAGATTGCATTGAGAGATGTAGAGTTTAATGAGGAAGAGCAGAAGGCAATGAGGCCACTTCAGTTTTTATCAATAAAGCCAGAGGTCGTAGTCTTTAATATAGGAGAAGATGCCTTGAATACGGAGAAGGCAAGTAACCTCCCACTCCTCACTCCTCACTCCTCACTCTCTTTGTGCGGAAAGATAGAGATGGAGATTGCCCAACTTTCTCCTGATGATGCAAAGCCATTCCTTGCTGACCTGGGGATTGAGGAGCCTGCATTAAACAAACTCATTCGCGTCTGCTATCACATCCTCGGTCTTATCTCATTTTTTACATATGTTGGAGATGAGGTGAAGGCATGGACAATTCCTCGTGGCACAGAGGCACTGAGGGCAGCAGGAAAGATTCACTCTGATATAGAAAGGGGTTTCATAAGGGCTGAGGTTGTCTCTTTTGATGATTTTGTCTCCTCTGGAAGTATTCATGCTGCGAGGGATAGAGGACTTCTGAGACTTGAGGGTAAGACTTATAAGGTCGAGGATGGAGATATAATTAATTTCAGGTTCAATGTGTGAAAGGCAAGAGACTTGTAGAGACCAAAGGGATGGGGGGAGCGACAGTTTGTGAAGTTGAAGTTAGATTAAGGTGGGCATTTGGCACATATTGAGGTAAACAGGGCTGTGCTCAGGTATCTATCACCCCTGTCAGGTAGTATTACAACTATCGTCCCCTCTTTCATTTCCTTCGCCTTTTTAAGTGCAGCCCACATGGCAGCACCGCTGCTCATCCCGACAAAAAGTCCTTCCTTAATAGCTAATGCCCTTGTGGTATCAAAGGCGTCATCATCGCTTACATTCCATTTATCATCAAGATATGAGGGGTCATAGATTTTTGGCACAATTGATTCGGTCATGTTCTTCAGACCCTGTATCCTGTGACCTAAAAAGGGTTCAACTCCTAAGATCTGGATATTGCTGTTGAATTCCTTAAGCCTTCTTCCAGCCCCCATGATTGTCCCTGTTGTCCCCATGCCTGCAATAAATACATCTATATCACCGTTGGTCTGTTCGATTATCTCTATGCCTGTGGTTTCAT
>JACRGU010000080.1 GCA_016212245.1 Nitrospirota bacterium | reverse complement strand
GCTTAGCATTAGCGAGCATAACAGCTACTGTCTTTACAATACTTGGTAACTGGACTATGGTCTATTTTAAGTTCATAAAACCGATGAAGGAATGAAAATTAGGTTTATAGAGTTTATTGAGTTTACACAGTTTATTGTGTTATAAACTCAAGAAACCCGATGAACCCCTCCCCCATCCCCCTCCCTCAAGGGGAGGGGGCGAGGGGGAGGGTGGAAAATGTATTTTCGGGACAACTGTGCTGTAGAGATTTTAAAAAGAAAGGAGGTGAAGAATAAATGAAGAGAGTCGGAATAATCTTATTAGTGCTTCTTGTTGTCCTATCATTCATCGGTCTTGCCATGGCTGCTGAGAAGCCTGCAGCTAAGCCTGCTGAGAAGAAGGCTGCTGAAAAGCCCAAAGAGATGGAGCATAAAGGCACTATCTCCAAGATTGATGAAAAGGCAAAAACATTTACAGTGAAGGATGAGAAGGGCAAAGAGACAACAATGGTTGTTGAGGATATGAAGATGCTTGCTGGCCTCAAGGTTGGTGATAAGGTAACCTGCAAACATGTTGTAAAGGGTAAAAAGAACATCTGTAAGGGAGTTACAAAAGAGGCTGCACCACCAGCTAAGCCTGCTGAGAAACCAGCAGCAAAGCCAGCTGAGAAGCCAAAGGGCAAGCAACCAGCCCTCGGCTGCTAAGGGAAGTTAATAAGTGATAGGTGAGAAGCTCACCTCTCACTTTAGTGGCAGACTTGAGGGGAGTTCTTCATCTGTAATTTTAGATTTTATGTGAATCTAAAATTCAAATTGACAGCTGTGACGGTATGTTTTGTAATATGTTAACCAATGGAATTAATCATTATTATGAAATTCATTCAATAGTAAGGAGGTGATGGGACACAACAGTAATCAGTGGATAGTGGTCAGCAGTCAGTATACAGAATTCAAAAAAGGAAGGGGGGAGGAAAAAAAGTTAAAAGTTAAAAGTTAAAAGTTAAAAGTTAAAAGTTAAAAGTTAAAAAAGAAAGGAGATAGTAGATGAGGGAGATGAATAAAAAAGGTTTTCTTTTAGTGGTAATAGGATTATTCGCTTTTGGTTTAGTCCTATCAGCTTGCGCCCCTGAGCCAAAGGGCGCGTATAAGGGCCGCGTCTTTGTGGTTGGTATGGGTGGACATATCGCTGATGCGAATGTAGCAATTGACCCAACTGACACAGAAAACCCGATCAAGATTCCGAAATATGCTATATGGACAGGGGATAAACTCCATGTGATAGCTATGGGACCCGATGGCTGGTATGGTAGCCATGATGTCAGGGTAGACAATAAGGATAAAACTGTAGCATACTGGTCTGCAATCGAGGGTAAAGCCAATAAGGTCCTTTATGGGAAGGTAAACCTAACAACAGGCAAATGGGCTGCAGAAAAAAGTTCAGATGTCCCACAGGAGGTTATTGACTTTAAGAAGGCTGCAGCAGGTCCATATTATTGTGCATCCGGTCAGACTCCGGATTACCACATACCTGTATGGATGGGCTATCCACCTGTCATTGATGTAATTGACAAAAAGACACTCGATTTGAAGCACAGGGTCAAAGTGGTCGGCCCTGATTTCCCGGCCAATGTAAAGTTTACACACGGAACAAACAGCCCTGATTTCAAGTATATGTTTCTTATTCAGGGTGAGACAAAAGAGCCTTATGGTGATTTAACAGGTGTATCCTATTTCTACCTCCTCGATATGGATGCACTCACAAAGGGCGAGCTGAAGGTAGTAAAGAAGAATATATATTCTGGTGCTACGAGCACAGTTGCCTTCAGGCAGACATATACTGCTGACGGGAAATATATAATTCAGGCAGCGAGGGACAGGGTCCTTATAATAAACGCTGAAGACCTGACAGTTGCAGGTGAGGTGACAACAGCAGGACTACCAGAAAAAACAGAGATTCACGATGCTATGGCAACACCTGATGGTAAATATGGTCTGATAAACCTGAGGGTCATGACAGAGTATGGTGCTGAAAAAGGCAAAAAGGCGATGGATGGGCAGATCCAGCTCTTCGATATGGCAGGCAAAAAATTAATCGGCAAGCCACTATCAATCTGCAAGCATTGTCATACGAAGCAGGAGAAAGGTTGGTTGCTGAATACAGGATTTAAGATAGTAGGCTGCACAAGGTGTCATGGTGAGGGGAGGAATACCCTCGATACCCTGCGCGATGCTGCACTCTGCGGTATGGATGCTGTCTGGAGATAATTTTTCGGGTTGACTTTAAAGGGGAAAGAAATTTTATTTCTTTCCCCTCTTTATTTTGTCTCGTCTTTAATTATATTTCCATCAACCAACTCGATAACCCTCTTACAATTTTTAGCTAAGTCTTCATTATGTGTAACGACTATGACTGTAAGACCTTGTAGATAAAGGGTTTCGAATACCCGGAAGATTTTTTTGCTCGTTTTAGTATCTAAGTTTCCTGTTGGTTCATCAGCAAGAATGACCTCAGGGTCATTTGCCAGTGCCCTCGCAATAGCTACCCTCTGCATCTCGCCTCCGCTGAGTTGATTGGGAAGGTGCTCAGCCCTGTCTGTAATATCAACCATATGAAGGAGTGACATTATATGGTCATCATCCACCTTCTTCCTGCTAAAAAGCAGAGGCAATGCCACATTCTCCTTTACAGTGAGCTCAGGGATAAGGAAAAACTGCTGAAAGACAAATCCTATCTTCTCCCTTCTGAGCTGTACTATCGCCCGTTCACTTATTGAATTAAGGGGAGTGCCATTTATCCTGACGACACCACTCGAAGCCCTATCGAGGCATCCTATAATCTGAAGCAATGTGGTCTTCCCTGAACCGGTTGGCCCAACAATCGCAACAAACGCAGGCTGATTAAATTGAAGGGTTACTCCCTTAAGTGCATGAACCTTTTCTGCACCTCGGTGATATATCTTCTCTATATTTTCAACACTGATAAGCCCTCTCATCTTAACTCCTTAATGCCTCAATAGGGCTCACCTTTGATGCCCTCCATGCTGGATAGATTCCCGAGACGATTCCGAGTAATATAGAAAATATAAAGCATAGGATGGCCAGTAGAGGCTCGAAACTTATCACACTGCCAGGAGGCGCATAAGGTGTAAGTCCTCTTAAGAGCCTCTCTATGATTCCTGAACCAATTAGTGCTATGATTATACCTGCTGCTCCTCCGATCCCTGTTATAAGAATGCTTTCCTCAATAACTATCCTAAATATGTCTGCCTTCGATGCACCAATAGCCCTCATTATGCCTATTTCAGGGATGCGTTCAAAAACCGCCATTAGGATAGAATTCATAACACCTCCTGCACTTATCAAAAGGGC
>JACRGU010000009.1 GCA_016212245.1 Nitrospirota bacterium | reverse complement strand
GGAGCTCGATATGGGGTTTTATTCAGGAGAAGAGCTGGAACTGCTTGACCTTATAAAAGAGCAGGTAATGCTCAATCTTCCTATGAAGCCGCTGTGTAGTGATTCATGTAAGGGCATATGTCCACAATGCGGGACAGACCTCAATGAAGGCAATTGTGGTTGCAGTAGGGAAGATATAGATCCGAGGCTTGAAGTTTTAAAGAGATTACTGGAGGTAAAGGAGTAAAAATGGCAAATCCAACTCACAGACATACAAAAAGCAGAAGGGATAAGAGAAGGGCGAACTGGAAAGGACAGATACCGAATCTGAGTCTCTGTCCTGAATGCAATGAACCGAAGCTCTCACACAGGGTGTGTCCTAATTGTGGTTCATACAACGGCCGCAAGGTTCTCGAAATAGTTGAAAAATAAACATGAGAATTGCCCTTGATGCAATGGGAGGTGATCATGCACCTGCTGTAAATGTTGAGGGTGCTGTCGAGACTGTAAATGAATTTGACCACATAGAGCTTATCCTTGTTGGTGATGAGTCTTTAATAAGAAGAGAGCTTGATAGTAAAAGATACCCCCTTAACCGTATAGCGATAAGACATGCCTCTCAGGTCGTCAGAATGGATGAATCCCCTTCTGTTGCAATCAGGAAGAAGAAAGATTCGTCCATAAGGAGGGCTGTTGAACTTGTAAGGGCCGGGGAGGCAGATGCCTTTGTGAGCGCTGGACATTCAGGAGTTGCAATGGCAACAGCACTATTTCTCCTCGGAACCTCAAAAGGTGTTGACAGGCCTGCCATAGCAGCTATGATGCCTACTCTGAAGGGGCCATTTGTTCTTATAGATGCAGGTGCAAATGTTGACTGCAGGCCAGAAAATCTCCTCCAGTTTGCATTGATGGGGAATGCCTACTGTCGGTCAATCCTCGAGAAACCTAAACCAAAGGTAGCACTCTTGAGCATTGGGGAAGAGGATACAAAGGGTAACGAGCTTACAAAAGAGGCATTTAAATTCCTTAAAGAGGCTGATATAAACTTTACAGGCAATATTGATGGTAAGGATATCTTTACAGGCAATGCTGATGTTATTGTCTGTGATGGGTTTATAGGAAATGTTGTGCTGAAGACAAGTGAAGGGCTCGCAGATGCGATAATCAAGATGCTCAAGCGGGAGATTATTGACTTAACAACAGGAAGGGTTGGGTATCTTTTGATGAAACCTGCCTTAAAGAATTTTAAAAAGAAGACAGATTATGACGAATACGGTGGAGCACCTCTCCTCGGTATAAACGGCACCTGTATAATAAGCCATGGTAGGTCAACTGCAAAGGCAATAAGGAATGCCATCAGGGTTGCATCAGATTTCTCAGAAAAGAAGGTCTATGAGATCATAGCATCTGAAATAGAAAAACATAAAACTGTCATTCCCACGCAAGTGGGAATCCAGAGAAAAGATAAAGAATAGATTCCTGCTTCCACAGGAATGACAATTCAAGTGAAAGGAGCAAGGTTGCTCAGGAGTAGGATTATATCTACAGGTTCTTATGTCCCGGAAAGGGTCATTACAAATTTTGACCTTGAGAAGATGGTTGATACCTCGGATGAATGGATTACAGAGAGGACAGGGATAAAGGAGAGAAGGATAGCTGATGAAACTCAGGCTGCATCAGACCTTGCATATGAGGCAGCGAAGGTAGCCTTAAAGAACGCTGACCTTAAGATAGAAGATATAGACCTTATTATTGTTGCAACAGTAACAGGCGATATGCCTTTTCCATCAACCGCATGTATTCTCCAGGATAAACTCGGGGCTAAAAAGGCGGTGGCGTTTGATATAAATGCAGCCTGTTCAGGGTTTCTTTACAGTCTTTATGTTGCAGACAGCCTTATAAAATCTAAAATGCATAAAAGGGTTCTTATAGTCGGCACAGAGGTACTCTCAAAGATTACAGACTGGGATGACAGAACCACATGTGTCCTCTTTGGTGATGGTGCGGGTGCAGCAATTATTGAGCCGACAGAAGAAGACAGGGGCATAATCTCGATGCATATCAATTCTGATGGGAGCCTGTGGGAGCTTTTACATATGCCAGGTGGTGGCTCGAGGAATCCTGTATCAAAGGATTCACTCAAAAAGAGGCTTCATTATATTAAGATGAAGGGGAACGAGACATTTAAGGTTGCAGTCAGGACACTTGAAGACCTTGTGGTTAGGACACTCGAAGAGAATAAGCTCGAGCCATCACAGCTCTCACTTCTCATACCACATCAGGCAAACCTGAGGATAATACAGGCAACTGCTGATAGGCTCGGCATACCGATAGATAAAGTCATTGTAAATCTCGACAGGTATGGAAACACATCCGCTGCATCTATACCGATAGCCCTCGATGAGGCTGTAAGAACAGGAAGGATCAGGGATGGAGATTATATCCTGCTCGAGGCATTTGGTGGTGGGCTCACATGGGCCTCAGCATTAATAAAATGGTAGTTACCGGTGATGATGCCATCTGTAAAAGAGCCTCTCGAGCTTATCCCTGTAAGCCATTGATAGAAGTACTATAACTATTGCGATCCCTAAAAGCACAAAAAAGCTATAATACTGGTGATTGCGGATATATGTGCCTCCAAGGGTAAGTAAGACTGTCCCTGAAAACCTTCCAGCAGTGCTTATAATTAAAAATTCTTTGGTGTCCATAGGCCCCAGACCTAAGATATAGCACAGATAATCCTTTGGGAAACCAGGTATAAGGAATAGCAGGAATACAAGAAATGCCCCTTTACGGCGTTTTAATAGGTAATCGTATCGTTTAATAGTCTCTTTTTTGACGAATTTCTCAACAAAAGGCCTGCCAAAGACCTTTGAAAGAGTAAAGGCAGACCAGGAGCCTAATGTTAATCCTATAGTTGAAAGGACAATTCCGACTAAGGCACCGTAGAGATACCCTCCAATGAAACCAGTAACCTCACCTGGAATAGGTGCAGCCACAACCTGTAATATCTGGAGGGCAATAAAACCGATGAACGAAAGGGGGCCTAAAGAGTCAAGAAATGATGTAAGCCTATTCCTGTCCAGAAAGAAATGGAATGTCCCACTCTTATAAAGGACTAAGATGAGTATGAAGAAAGCAAGCAGAAAGGATAACTTAATCCGTGTTCTGTTATTCGGTTTCTTATCTGTATCTGTTTTTGTATTTGCCGTTTATTTGACCTCTTTTCCAAATTTCTCCATGAACGGCTTTATCAGGTCTATCGGCACAGGGAATATTATTGTTGAGTTTTTCTCTGTTGCAATCTCTGTAAGGGTCTGGAGAAACCTGAGCTGTAATGCAGACGGTGCTGTCGCAATTATGTTCGCTGCATCTGTAAGCTTCTGAGCTGCCTGGAACTCTCCCTCTGCATGGATAATCTTTGCCCTTCTTTCACGTTCAGCCTCTGCCTGTTTTGCTATCGCCCTTTGCATCTCTATCGGCAGGTCAACGTTCTTAACTTCGACTGCCGTGACTTTTATCCCCCATGGCTCTGTCTGGAAATCGATTACTTTCTGAAGTTCGGCATTAACCTCTTCCCGCTTAGAAAGTAGGTCGTCAAGCTGGCTCTGACCGAGGATGCTCCTGAGCGTTGTCTGTGATATCTGTGATGTTGCGTAATAAAAATCCTCGACCTCGGTGATTGCCTTTATAGGGTCAATCACCCTGAAATAGATAACAGCATTTACCTTAACCGAAATATTGTCTTTAGTTATTACGTCCTGAGATGGAACATCCATTGCAACAATCCGAAGGCTAACCCTGAGGAGTTTATCGATTATCGGCCAGATTATAACGAGTCCAGGCCCCCTTACGGGTATGACCCTTCCGAGTCTGAATACGACTCCTCTCTCATACTCCCTCAAGATCTTGATTGCACTTGAGAGAAAATAGATAATCAGGAATATTACTAAAAGAAAACCCATGAACGACGGTGCTAACCCTGGCATAATTACCTCCCTTTAAATTTTTTTCACCTTTACTTTCAATCCTGAGACAGCCTCAACTATTATCCTTTCACCTTTTGATATAGGTTCATCAGAATATGCTGCCCAGCGTTCACCATGTAATGATACCATACCTCCATCTTTTGTTATATCTGTATTTGCAACCCCCTCTAATCCTATGAGACCTTCTGACCCTGTGACAGGCTTTCTCTTATACGCCTTGAATGCAAGGCCAAGTGTTACAGTAAAAAATAAGGCGGTTATAATAGCAGCAGGTAGAATAGTATATAGCGAGAGTTTCATGAAAGGTGCTGGTGATTCAAAGAGCATTAATGAACCTATAATCATAGCAATTATTCCACCAATAGTGAGTACTCCATGAGATACAATCTTTACCTCAAGGATAAATAGAATGATGGCAAGGATGATTAGTAGGAATCCGGCATAATTTACAGGTAATGTCTGGAATGCATAAAAGGCAAGGATCAGACAGATTCCGCCCATAACCCCAGGGAAGATTGAGCCAGGATTCGTGAGCTCAAAGAAGAGGCCATAGAACCCGAGTAGCATGAGTATATAGGCAATATTAGGGTCAGAGATGAGATTGAGTATCTTCTGCCTCAGACTCATCTCCTCCCTGATAACATTCGCCTTTGCAGTCTTAAGGACTTTCTCTCCCATAACCGTCCGGACCTTTCTGCCATCCATGTCTGAAAGAAGTGAATTCAGGTCTTTGCTCACGATATCTATGACCTTTCCCTTTAATGCCTCCTCCTCTGTTGCGGAGATGCTCTTTCTGACCGCATCCTCCGCCCACTTTGCATTTCTGCCATTTCTTTCCGCAAGGGACTTTATGTAGGCTGCAGCATCATTTGTCGCCTTCTCAGCCATCACCTTATCCATCTTTTCACCAATACCTACTGGATGGGCTGCCCCAATATTTGTGCCAGGTGCCATTGCTGCAACATGGGCAGCTAATGTTATAAATACACCTGCAGAGGCTGCCCTGCTACCACTCGGTGAGACAAAGACAACAACAGGGACTTCACTTCCGATAATATCCTTCACAATATTTCTCATGGATGTGTCCAGTCCTCCCGGGGTATCCAGCTCGATTATGAGTGCCTCAACCTTTTTCTCATTTGCCTTTTTAATACTCTTCCCAATGTATTCAGATGCCACGGGATTTATAACGCCGTTTACAGTGATGACCATAACCTCTTTCTTAGTCTCTTCAGAAAAGGAGGCGAGAAAGGAGAAAAGGGCGAAAAAGATTAAAACTAATATAACCCGAATTGAGCGGTTCTGCATTAGATTGTCATTCCCGCGAAAGAGGGAATCCAGACGTCGTCCCTGCGAAGGCAGGGAACTATACAAAAGGAACTGGATTCCTGTTTTCACAGGAAACCCTGGATTCCTGTTTTTACAGGAATGACGAATACTTGTCACCTCGCACACTCCCATAAAAAATTATAGCTGTTAAGGTGTATAAACTGCAATAAGAATTAAGGATGGTTTATAATCCATGATATATGAACAAAAGACAGATAGTAAGCTGGTGTTTATTTGATTTTGCGAATTCGAGCTATTCTGCTGTTATAGCTGCAGTTATCTTCCCTGTTTATTATGCAAATGTGATAGTTGGAAATGAGACAGGGATGGGTGACTTATGGTGGGGAAGGGCGATATCTCTGAGTATGGCGTTTATAGCAGTAACCTCTCCTTTGCTTGGTGGTATTGCTGATTACAGTGGAATAAGAAAGAGGCTTCTTTTTGTATTTACTGCATTGAGTATCTCTGCGGTTGCAGGTTTCTCTATCCTCCAGAAAGGGATGTTCCTTGAGGGTTTTATACTCATAGTTTTAGCTAACATTGGCATGGAAGGCGGGCTTGTCTTCTATAACTCATTCCTGCCCGAGATAACAGAGAGGGAGTATCAGGGCAGGGTGTCTGCATGGGGCTATGGAGTTGGCTATATCGGCTCAATCATCTCTCTCATCCTTGCAATACCACTTGTGAATAAGGGATACTTCGATGCAATATGGCTTATGGTGGCATTGTTCTTTGCATTCTTTTCAATCCCTGCATTTTTATCCCTGCCGCATGACCGTAAAGACAGGTTTACCCCGTCCTTGCGTGCAAGAGCGGGGTTTATATTCAGAGATGCTGCATCAAAAGGTTTTAAATATACATGGAATACATTTAAGGAGATATGGAGTAAAAATGAGCCGAGGAAATTCCTGATTGCTTATCTGATTTATGAGGATGGGGTTAATACTGTCATTGTGTTTTCAAGCATATTTGCTGCTACAACATTAAGTTTTGCACCTCAGGAGCTTATAGGACTTTATCTCGCCGTGCAGACAACAGCCTTAACAGGTGCCTTTTTGATGGCAAGGCCGATTGATTTCTGGGGGCCTAAAAAAGTAGCCACATTATCATTACTGATGTGGACAACTGTGACGATTCTTGCATTCTTTGTCCAGACTAAGGGGTATTTCTGGTTGATTGCATGTATTGCAGGACTCGGCCTTGGAACTGTTCAGGCAGCAACAAGGGCATTTTTTGCACAGTTTATCCCGCCTGACCATGAAAGCGAGTATTTCGGGGTCTATTCGATGGTCGGAAAATCATCAGCTATTATTGGTCCATCCCTCTTCGGTTATATTTCTTCTTCATTCGGGAGCCAGAGGCCGGCGATTCTTTCAGTTGCCCTATTTTTCCTTATCGGTCTGATTATTCTTCAGTTTGTCAGGGGAGGCGGGCCTAATGTGAGGCTATCCTTAAAAGGTCGTGGATATCGAATGGTTTCGTGAGATAGTTACTGGCACCGAGTGAGAATGCCTTTTGTTGAATCTCAGTGTTACTGTATCCTGTGGTCACGATTACCTTGGTGTCGGGAGATGCTGTTTTTACCTTACTTAGCAGCTCTAATCCATCCATATCAGGAAGTCCGATATCCAGTATCATTATATTTGGCCTTTCTGAATTGAACAGTCTGATAGCCTCTTTCCCACTCGATGCAACTGAGACCTGAAACCCCTTACCCTCAAGGAACAGTTTAATAAGGTCACATATAACAGACTCATCATCAGCAATAAGGATTTTTGTCATTCAGCCTCCTTTTAAGCTTTCTTCAAGAGGATAATAAACTTAGTTCCTTGGCCTCATCACTAATAAAGTGGTAGTCTCCTGATTCCTATATCCAGGAGTCGCCTCACTGCTGATAGCAGTTGAGAACCTTCAAATGGTTTTCTGATAAATGCATCTATCATATCTTTAGGAATTATTTCATCGCTATAACCTGAAACCACGATTATCTTGATGTC
>JACRGU010000078.1 GCA_016212245.1 Nitrospirota bacterium | reverse complement strand
GTAATATAATCACCCTCCTTTATTATGAGGTCATTAGCTGTAAAATATCTCTGCACCTCATTTATATTTATGGCACCGCAACCTGCAACACAGCATTTGCCCATCCCCCTGGCAACAACAGCAGCATGTGATGTCATACCACCCCTCGCAGTGAGTATCCCCTGAGCTGCATGCATGCCGCCAACATCCTCCGGTGATGTCTCAGTTCTCACAAGGATAACCTTCTCGCCTTTCTCAGCAGCCCTCTCTGCATCATCAGCCGTAAATACTACTTTTCCAACCGCAGCACCTGGTGATGCAGGGAGCCCTTTTGCAATTACATTAATTTGAGCCTTCGGGTCTATCATGGGATGAAGCAGCTGATCAAGCTGCTGGGGGTCAATTCTCAATACTGCTGTCTTTTTATCTATCAATTTCTCTTTTACCATATCAATGGCTATCTTAAGGGCTGATGCTGCTGTCCTTTTGCCAACCCTCGTCTGAAGCATATAGAGCTTGCCTTCCTGAACAGTGAACTCTATGTCGAGCATATCCGTATAGTGTTTCTCGAGCTTTTTGTATATCTTGTCAAGTTCGCTGTATGCCTTTGGAAGCCTCTTTTTTAGCTCATCTATATGAAGGGGTGTCCTGATGCCTGCAACCACATCCTCACCCTGTGCATTTATGAGACATTCTGCAAAGAACCTCTTCTTACCTGTGGATGGGTCCCTTGTGAAGCCAACACCTGTGCCAGAATTCTCCCCTATATTTCCGAATACCATTGCCTGAACATTACATGCAGTGCCGAGGTTATCAGGAATACCATGAAGCCTTCTGTATTTTACCGCCCTGTCTCCAAACCATGAACCAAACACCGCATTTATAGCCTTTTTAAGCTGTTCAATTGGGTCAGATGGGAAATCCTCTCCTGTGCCTTTCTTATAAATAACCTTGAATTCTTCTACAAGACTCTTAAGGTCATCAGCAGTAAGGTCTGTATCAAGGCGGGCACCTTTCTTTTCCTTCATCTCTTCAAGGGCTTTTTCGAACCTCTGCCTGTCAATGCCCATAACAATACTGCCGAACATTGTAATAAGCCTTCTATATGCATCATATACAAATCGTTCATTTCCTGTCTTTTTTATAAGTGCATTTATTGTCGTCTCATTAAGCCCGAGGTTAAGGACTGTATCCATCATGCCAGGCATGGAGAATTTTGCACCCGAGCGGACAGAGACAAGGAAGGGATTAACAGAATCACCAAATTTCATACCTATCGCCTTTTCTACTTTTTTTAGATTATCGAGCACCTCTTCCCACATGTTAGGTGGATATTTTTTACCTGCCTTGAAATATTCATTGCAGGCCTCAGTGGTAATTGTGAAACCTGCGGGGACAGGAATTTTCAGGTTGGTCATCTCGGCAAGTCCAGCACCCTTTCCACCAAGAAGATCCTTCATATCTCCTCTTCCATCAGCCTTTCCATTACCGAAAGAGTAAACATATTTTTGGACTGCTCTCTTTGCCATTTAAGATGTCCTCCAGATAGGGATTTTTGGACTAATAGAATACCTCAACAACAACAAGAAATTCAAACTCTCCAAAATTATATCCACTTTATACGAGGTCCCTTCTTTGGAGGTGGTTCCGGGAATTTCTGAGCATAGCCAATAATTATAGGGCCGTATATCTTTTCATCCACAGATAATTCCAGTTCCTTCTTTATTTCTTCGTTGTCTGTTACCAGAGAACCAAAATGTACCCAACAACTACCAAGTCCTAAAGAATATGCGGCTAACATCATATTCTGGCAGGCCAGAGGACAGGATAAATCTGCAAACGGCCCAGAACCTATAACAAAGATAATCACAGGAGCTGAATAGTAAATCGGATCTTCTAATGCTTCATATCGTTTCATAATAGTCTGGTATCTCTCAGGGTTGATATCTTTAAACAGTTCAAGTATCTTCTTAGAGTTTGGAATAGCAGTTTCCATTAATTTCCTGTGAAATTCTCTGTCCTCTACAACTACAAAGCGCCATGGTTGACTGTTCATGGCAGAGGGTGCCTGATTCCCTGCCTCGATAATCTTCTTGATTATATCCTCAGGCACAGGTCTGGGCTCATAGCTCCTTACAGCCCTTCTCTCTGCAATCGCTTTTAATACTGGATTCATATCTCCTCCTTTAGGACATAGGGACAATGCCCAGTTTTTCTGACCATCTCTGCATATATTCCATGTCGATGTATCCTTTTTGCATCTCAAGAATCTTTTCTGCGTCAAGCCTGTCCTGTTCTCTACCGCTCAGGAGTTTCAGGATTATCAAATCTTCAGGAGTTGAGATATTAACTGAAAAATCAGCCACCTGAACAACCTCCCTTCTTTTCAGCGATTCTTTTTTGAAATCATCGTCAGAGAACAAAAAATCAACGGAAATGTCCATATTGCTCTTCAGTGTAGCCCTCAAAAAAGATATCTTCCAGAAAATCATGGGTTTATCGTGTATAAAGATGAATCTCTCGCTTTCCTTTAATCTTTGTTTGAGGAAATCAAAATCATCCGTCTTGAGTGAAACCAAAAAATCAATATCAACCGTTGCCCTGGGTTCACCCCATATCCCAGTTGCTAATCCACCAACAAGCATGTATTCTATTTCAATATCAGCGAGGAATAAGCAAAGTTCTTTAAGAGATTGAATCAGTGGATTATCGTTCATCCTGCTTTATCTTTAGCATCGAAAGTTCTTTCCGCATCAATTCCCTGAGTTCGTCTTCTTCAAGTTCAGGATGTCTCTTTCTCATCGCAGCATGCTTTAACTCAAGGGACAGCATCGTCACATCCGCCCACGCCTTTATACGTTTTTCGATTTCAGCATCTGAGAGAGGTCTCATAAAGTCCTTCTGCTTAGCCATAACAAATTATATCACAATAACTTATCACTTCCGTCATTTGTCCCTTTTTCTTCAGGGGACAATCC
>JACRGU010000077.1 GCA_016212245.1 Nitrospirota bacterium | reverse complement strand
TGATACAGGTATATGCCATGTTATATATCCTCTGTAAAGGAGGAATGCCGCACCGATTAATAATGCTATTATTGATGTCTCACCGAGTGAACCTGCCCTATGGCCAATCAAAAGCTGGCTATAAATGTTAATCTTATCTCCGAATACCTCTATTAATTTCCCGATACCCTCTTCTTTTAATATTCCTAAAGGTGTTGCTGTTGTCTTTGCATCAATGGCAACAAAGGCAGCAGTTGGCTCTATCCATGTGGTCAGTGGTCTGGGCCATGAGATCAATACAAATGCCCTGCCTATAAGTGCAGGATTAAAGATATTGTAACCTAATCCTCCAAAGAGCTGTTTCGTTATAACTATCGCTACAATTGAGCCTATTACAGGCACATGGATTGTGAATGGTGTAAATGACCAGAGAGAGGCCGGAAGATTCATCCCAAGCAGTAGTCCTGTGAGGAATGCACTCCCATCACTGATGGTTACCTTCTTTTTAAGGGCCTTCTGAAAAAGATATTCAGAAAGGACTGCGGATACGATACAGAGGGCAGTTACAAAGAGCGCTCTCGGACCAAAGAAATATAAGGCCATAATAAATGCAGGGAGGAGGGAAAGGTTGACTGTCCACATGATACGGGCAGTGGTCTCTTCACTCCTGATATGAGGGCTTATTGAGACTACCAGTTCATGTTCTTTCTTTGCAATAGCCATCTAGCCTCCTCCCAAAATTAAAGATTAAAAATAAAAATTAAAAGATACAACTTAAAATTTAAATATTCCCTGCTGTTAAATCGATTTTGATTTTGAATTGAAATTTTGCATTTTGCTTTTTGCATCTTTATCTTCCTATGGTTTCACCATAGACTTTGCCAATCTTATAAACTGCACTATCGGCCTCTTTGATGGACAGACATATGCACAAGAGCCACACTCAAAGCAGCCCCATAAGTTATATGCCTTTGCATCCTCAAAAAAGCCCTTCTCTGAATAAAGGCTGAGCATTGAGGGCATAAGCTCCATAGGGCAGGCATCAATGCACCGGCCACATCTTATACATGGACCGAAATCCTCGGTATGTACGACTTCCTTCTCGGGTATTACGAGTACCCCGGATGTGCCTTTTGTTACCGCAACATCAAGGGAAGGAATGGCAAAGCCCATCATAGGCCCGCCTGATACCACCTTGCCAGCACCATCTTTAAATCCACCACACTCTTCAATAAGTTGTGAGATAAGTGTACCTATCTTTACTATAAGGTTCTTAGGCTCTCTTATGCCCTCACCTGTCACAGTAACAACCCTCTCTATTAGAGGTTTCCCATACCTAACAGCCTCATAAATGGCAATTGTTGTTCCAACATTATGCACAACAACACCAACATCCAGCGGCAAGGCAGGTGGAAGAGGAACTTCCCTGTCAAGGATGGCCTTGATAAGCATCTTTTCAGCACCCTGAGGATATTTAACTTCAAGCGCCCATACTTCGATATTAGGTTCATTTTTGGCTAATGCCTTCATCTTCTCAATTGCATCAGGCTTGTTATTCTCTATGCCTATAAATCCTTTATTTACGCCGAGGATCTTCATCAGGATCTTCAACCCTTCAATAATCTCATCAGGCCTTTCTACCATCAATCTGTAGTCTGCAGTAAGGTAAGGCTCACACTCAGCACCATTAATGATTACTGTATCAATAGGCTTTTCTTTTGGTGGTGAGAGCTTGACTACCGTAGGGAATGCAGCACCTCCCATACCAACAATACCTGCTGCCTTTATCTTTTCCTTAAGTTCATCAGGAGAAAGCTTCATATAATCAGGATTATCCTTTAATGTTGCCCACTCCTCCTTACCATCATTTTCTATAACTATTGAAGTAACCATCCTTCCCATCGCGTTAGGGAACTCTCCAATTGCAATTACCTTTCCAGAAACAGATGAATGGATGGCTGCTGATACAAATCCCCCTGGTTCTCCTATCATCTCACCTTTTTTGACTTCCTGGCCAATGCTGACGGCGGGTTTGCATGGTGCTCCTAAGTGCTGGCTTAATGGGATTATAACCCTCTGGGGAGGCTTTGTTTCTACTATTGGTCTGTCTGCCGAGAGTTCTTTTTTATCGTGTGGATGTATTCCGCCTTTAAATGTTGCGAGACCCATTAAAGATTTCCTCCTCAGGAAAATTGGAGGCCAAAACGGCCTATAAGTAATAACATGAGGTTCAGAAATATGTCAAGTCCAAATTTTAATTTATCTTATATTTCTTATCACACCACTGCCGTGCATTTTGAAATATCTTCAGCCACGGAGACGCCTCAAGGTTTTTCTCCCACTCATCTGGCATCCAGGCCCACTGCCATTTAAGAAAAGCCCGTTCTGGATGGGGCATCATTGCGAGATGCCTGCCATCAGGCGAGCAAAGGGCTGAGATTCCATTTGATGACCCATTAGGGTTGAATGAATATGTGTTTGTGATATTGCCATTATCATCAACATAACGAATTGGTGCTAATCCCTGGTCTTCTATCTCTTTGAATATTTTTTCATCAGGGAAGTATGCCCTGCCTTCGCCATGTGCTACCCATATACCAAGGACCGAACCTTCCATTCCTTTCAGCATAATTGCAGGGCTGGGAAGAATTTTAACTGTCGAGAAACGGGATTCAAAGCGGCCTGAGGCATTTTGGATAAACCTTGGCTGAAGTTCGTCAGAGATACCCTGCCGTGGGATCCAGCCTAAAAGTGCCATTAACTGACAGCCATTACATACACCAAGGCTGAAGGTATCAGGCCGATTATAGAAGGTCTGGAACTGTTCCCAGAGCCTTTTGTTAAACCGTATAACGCCCGCCCAGCCCTTGGCTGAATCCAGGACATCTGCATAGCTGAATCCACCAACAAAGGCTACCCCTTTGAAGTCATTAAGGTCAATCTCTTCTTTCAGGAGATCTGTCATGGTTACATCCCAGACATCAAATCCTGCCTGATAGAAGGCAGAGGTCATCTCCCTGTCGCCATTACTGCCTTCTTCACGGATAATAGCGACTTTCGGTTTGATATCGCTTCTGAGGAGTTCTACGTCAGTAGACTGCGGTTTGAAAGTCAGGATGTACTGTGGCCCTTTTCTATCAAAATTGATCCTTCTTTCCTCATCAACACAGTCAGAATTGGCCTGAAGCCTGTCGAGTTGATAGCTAGTTTCTTCCCAGATATTTCTAAGGACTCTCATATCCTCATCAAGAATAGTTCGGAGTTCAGAGTTCGGAGTTCGGAGATTTATCCTGATCCTTTTTTCTATAGTTGTGTTTCCAATAATCTGGTATGGGATAGACCCTTTGTTTAATATGTCCAGAATCCTGTCTTCATTTTTCGGCATATACTCTAAAACCAGTCCGAGTTCTTCTGAGAATAACAGAGAAAGTTCGGGGTTCAGGGTTCGGACTATTGACTCTTGACTTAAGTTTATTTCTAATCCGCAATTCCCTCCAAATGCCATCTCGAGGAGTGTAGTAATCAGTCCACCATCACTTCTGTCATGACCTGATAGAATTAAATCTTCTGCAATCAGCTCCTGAACGCCATTAAATGTCCTTTTGAGCAATTGCAGGTCATCTACATCAGGTGATTCGTTACCTATCTGTTTAGATACATGTGCGAGGGCTGTTCCACCCATACGATATTTCCCATTTCCCAGATCAATATACAATACTCTACTCTGGCCTGGTCTTTTGATGTCAGGGGTGATGACCTTAGTAATATCAGGAGATGTTACATATGCAGAGATGACTAATGTCCCTGGAGATTTGACTATCTCGGTCTTACCTGATGAATCTGTTACCCTTGCAGCCATCGAAAGGCTATCCTTACCTCCATCAACAGCAATACCGAGCTCAATCATAATATCCCGCATGGCTACTGCAGCATCATAAATCTTAACTCCTTCACCAGGGAGTTTTGCAGCCCACATCCAGTTGCCAGAGCACTTCACATTTTCCAATGCACTGATCTTTGCCCAGACGAGGTTTGTTAATGCCTCGCCCACACTCATCCGTGCCATAGCAGCAGGGTTAATCAATCCCTTTATCGGCTGTTCTCCAATAGCTATGGCTGCCCCTGTCAATCCAAAATGGCTCTGGGCAATAACAGCCACATTTGATAGAGTAAGCTGAAGTGGCCCTGCACATTGCTGTTGTGCAATAAGCCCTGTAACACTACGATCGACCTTGTTTGTAAGAAACCTCTTTGATCCAACCGATAATAGATGAAGAACTCTTTCAAGTGCATCTTTAATGTAGTGACGAGTGAAGGAGTCTTTATTTTCAGTTAAATCCCACGGGAAAGTGAGAGGTTGATTTTTTGAAGGGATACGGTCGAGGTGGAATGTCTTCTGCGGCATGGCACCCAATATCTTTTCTAAATCGAGGTTGACAGGGGTGCCCCCATCTGTTTCGTCATGAAGCACTATGTATCCATCACCTGTAATCTGACCGATGATGGCACATGGAACCTTTTCTCTGTGACACATTTCCTGAAACATATCGGCCTTATCAGGCCATATAAGTAAGGCGTTCTGTTCCTGATATTCAGCCCCCCATATCTCTAAGACTGAAAGGGTCTTATCACCAACCTGAATCTTCCTCACCTCAATCTCTGCTCCAGCAGGATAGATGATTTCTTTAATGACATTGCAGTTCCCACCAGCCCCCTGATCATGGATACTGATGATTGGATTTTCATCTCCCATCTCTATGCATGCACGTATGACCCTGTTCCCTTTCTGCTCCATCTCAGCATCCCCTCGCTGGACCGCATTAAAATCAAGTTCAGCAATGTTCTCCCCCTGTATCATACTGGATGCTGCACCGCCCCCCATGCCGATTCTATAAGCAGGCCCTCCGAGCTTAACAATGAGCATCCCTTTCTGAGGCCTATCCTTTTCAATATGACGATGGTCTATCTGACCAATTCCACCGGTGAACATTATCGGCTTAACCCACTCTATTCTTTCTTCATTCGGCAGTCTCATGCCAAATGACCTTGTGAACCCCTGAATGACAGGCTCACCAAACTTGTTCCCATAATCAGATGCGCCATTGCTGGCCTGGATCTCAATCTGAAGCGGTGATGCTAAATTTCCTGGATACTCAAATGAATGGTCTTCCCACGGGAGGCGATAACCCGGGATTAACAGATTGCCCACACAATAGGCTGCTGTCCCTGCTACTACAAGGCTGCCACGTCCCGTTGCCTGGATGTCCCTTATCCTCCCGCCTGTGCCTGTCTCAGCCCCCGGGAATGGGGCAACACCACTCGGGAAATTGTGTGTCTCAGCAGTGAAGATAATATGATATTTTAATTGGACCTGATGGAATCGTGAGGATTTTCCTGGACACTCTGGAATTATTGTCCAGATATCGTATCCCCTGATAGCGCTTGAATTATCCTTAAAGGCAATGATACTGTTGTTAGGATTGACCCTCAATGTCTGCTTTATAATATCCATTAGGGTCTGTGGAATTTCTTTCCCATCAACAATCAATCTGCCCTTGAAAAACCAGTGGCGGGAATGTTCGCTATTTGATTGACCGAGGTCAAAGCACTCTACATTGGTCGGATTTCTGCCAATATCTCTGACAAAAAGATTGGAATAATAATCCATATCCCAATCATCCAACCCCAGACCCATTTCACTATTAATTTTCTCGAGTGCCAATTTCCCCTGTTCAATCAAAGGAACTTCATAAACCAGCTCCGGCTGAATTCCAGTTTCGAAGGTAGTCAGTGTTTCAGGATAAGGACATTCTGTCATCCTGTCGTGGATTAATTCAAGAAATTGAGAAGTTGGGAAGTTGAGAAGTTGAGATTCTGCATCTTCATATCTTCTCATCTCCTCATCTTCTATTTTTAGTATATACCTTCTTGACCTTTCAATCCGGGTAATCTTTTTTAGTCCGCATGCGTGACAGACTGCCACGGCATTGGTTGACCATGCAGTCATGAAATTCATTCTCGGTCCTACTTCAAGGACAAAGCTTAGGGCCCGGAGCCCCGAGCCCAGACTTTCACCTCCTCCCTTACCCTCCCCCCTCGAGGGGGAGGGATGGGTGGGGGGGACTGTGTTCTGTATTAAAAAACTCTCATAAGAAAAATTCTCAGGCTCGAATGTCTCAGCGAGAAGCCATCTAAGGATATTAAGCTCATCAGATGTAAGCGGGGCTGTTGTCTCGATATTAAAGCAGTGTTCTGTCTTTATATCCCTTATCTCAGAAGAGACCTTTTGTTGTGCAATTGATAACAGCTCGTTTTTCTTCGCAAGAGAAAGGGCTGGTGTTCGATAAAGATGTAACAAACTCATGTTCAATTTTACTAAATTCTAACTCTTTATTTCAGCCTTTATGCTTGCAAGCGCTTTTATGATAGATTATTATTAAATCAAATAAAGGAGGCTATATGGATTACGGGAACCTTATCCATGAGATGATGCTTGAGCATCTGAGAAAACAACTCAGCCGGGACTATAAAGAGATAGGCGTAAACAGGCCCGGCGAGAAGAAGGTCGAGTACAAAGGCCATTATCCTGACATGGTCCTCGGTAATTACGGAATGGTGCTTGCCATTCTCGAGGTCGAGACTGCTGAGAGCATCTCTGAGAAAAAGGCCGGGGATTGGGAAACACTCTCTCGACTCGGGGTGAAGCTCATCTTAATGGTTCCAAAAAATATGAAGGTCAGGGTGACCGACCTCCTGTGGGCTAAAGGCATTATGGATAAGGTCTCCATAGGGACATACGAGATTGTTGTAAACATGCCCTGAGGTTGAGTATTATCCAAAGACCCTTTTGAAGATATAATCTACATTCTTCAGATAATATTTCAGGTCGAATATGTTTTCGATTTCTTTTGGTAACAGATGCTTTTTGACCTCTCTATCCTTTAACAGCAGCTTTTTAAATTCCCTTCCTTCTTTCCAGCTCTTCATAGCATTCCTCTGCACAATGCTGTATGCATCCTCACGGCTCAGGCCCTTCTCTGTTAGTGCAAGCATTACCCTCTGTGAATTATAAAGCCCATAGCTTTTTGCCATATTGCTTTTCATCCTCTCAGGATAGACCTGAAGGCCTTCGAGGATTACGGCCAGCCTGTGAAGCATATAGTCCACGAGGATTGAACTGTCAGGGATAATCACACGTTCAACAGAGGAATGTGAGATATCTCTCTCATGCCATAGGGCAATATTTTCGATAGCTGCCATTGCATTTGTCCTTACAAGCCTTGCAAGGCCTGAGAGGTTTTCGCATCCTACTGGATTACGTTTATGCGGCATTGCTGATGAGCCCTTCTGCCCTTTTGTAAATGGCTCTTCTGCCTCAAGAACCTCTGTTCTCTGGAGATGCCTTATCTCAACAGCTATCTTCTCTATGGATGCTGCTATAAGTGCTAAGACTGTCAGATACTCTGCATGCCTGTCTCTCTGAACAACCTGTGTTGCAACAGGCTCAGGCCTCAGTCCGAGTTTCTTGCATACCTTTTCTTCAACCTCAGGGGGGATGTTCGAGAATGTCCCTACAGCGCCTGAGAGTTTCCCGATACTTATCACTGCCTTTGCCCTCTTCATCCTGTCGAGGTTTCTTTTCATGTCCTCATACCATAGAGCAAACTTCAGGCCAAATGTTATAGGTTCTGCATGGACACCATGACTGCGTCCAATTGCAGGTGTATACTTGTATTTATATGCCTGTTTTTTCAGGATATCCATCAGGACTTTTATATCTTTGATGATTATATCCGAGGACTCTTTCATAAGCAGGGAAAGGGCTGTGTCAACAATATCTGATGATGTGAGCCCCTTGTGTATAAACCTCGATTCCGGTCCGACATTTTCAGCAACTGATGTTAGAAATGCGATTACATCATGTTTTACTAACTTTTCAATCTCATCAATCCTCTTTACATCAAACCTTGCCCTCTTTTTAATGACATCAACTGCATCCATCGGTATCTCAGCAAGTTCTGTCCATGCATCGCAGGCAGCTATCTCGACATCAAGCCACTTCTGGAACTTGCTTTCAGGCTCCCATAACCTTCCCATCTCAGGACGTGTATAACGTGGTATCACTATCTTCCTCTCGAAAGCCTTTCTATAAGTGGAAAGGGTAGCCCTTCTTTTCTCATCTTCTTCTGTACAGTCTCAATGTCATAAGGAACCTTCACTATCTCCACTCTCTTATCATCAATAATTGCATAGCATGCCCTCGGGTCTCCATCACGGGGCTGCCCAACACTCCCAGCATTTATTATATATCGTTTGCCCTTTTCTATACAGGCTGCTTCCCTGTATGTGACAAGCTCTCCTGATGAAAGCTTCTCTATAATAAACGGCTGATGGCTGTGTCCGAGGAAACAGAATTTATTATCGAAATATTGAAAATTTATCTCTGCATCCCAGAGTGTGAGCAGATAATGCCACTCCTCAGGCTCCCTCGGAGTTGAATGCACGAGCATGGCATCCTCTTTTTTAAGCTCTTTCTTTACAGGAAATGTCCTGAGCATCCTGCTGTTTTTCTCTGCGAGTACATTTTTTGTCCATTCCACAGCAGACCTTGCATATTCATTAAAGTATGTAATATCTGTTAGTCCCAAGACTCCCCAGTCATGATTACCTGCGAGGAGGATTCTGCATTTCTCTTTCAGAAGTTCTACGCATTCATTCGGGTCAGGGCCGTATCCTACCGCATCTCCAAGAAATACTATATCATCCATCTTCCTTTGATTTAGGTCTTTCAGCACAGCCTTGAGGGCCTCGAGGTTTGAGTGAACATCAGAAAGGACAGCAGCCATCATCAGGCCTTCCCCACCTCTTTTGCAACCCGGTCAAGAATCCCATTTATAAAAGGAGCAGCCTCTACCGACGAGAATTTTTTTGCTATCTCTATCGCCTCGTTTATTGTGACAGCAGATGGGATATCTTTCCTGTACAGTATTTCATAAACGGCAAACCTCAGTATATTCCTGTCAACCGCAGCCATCCTCTGCAATACCCAGTTTTCTGCTACCCTTTCGATCGTTGAGTCTATTTCATCAAGCCTGTTTATGGTGCCCCTGACAAGCTCTTCTGCAAACTCCTTAACATCTGTATTCTCTTTTTTGTCTGACCAGAACTCTGAAAGGTTTTCACTGTCAATATTTTTTCCTGTAAAATCGGTCTGAAACAGCATCTGGAGGGCATACTCTCGCGCCTTGCGCCGCCTCATATTTTCATAACTTCTTCAGGAGTTGTGCCATTTCGATGGCTGTTATTGCTGCATCCCACCCCTTGTTGCCACTCTTTGTGCCTGCCCTTTCAACAGCTTGCTCTATGGTATCAGATGTTATAATGCCAAAGGCTACAGGCACACTTGTCTCCATCGAGGCTGAGGCAATACCCTTTGATACCTCTGCAGCAATATATTCAAAATGTGGTGTTGCGCCCCGTATGATCGTACCGAGACATATTATTGCATTATATGTCCCTTTCAATGCCATCTTCCTTGCTACCATCGGGATCTCAAAGGAACCAGGGACCCTCACAACAACAACATCTTCCTCTTTTGCACCATGTCTCAGGAGTGCATCCATTGCTCCGTCAAGAAGCTTACTTGTGATGAAATCATTAAACCTGCTTACTATAATCCCGAATTTTAACCCCTTAGCCTGAAGCTCACCTTCAATGATTTTCATAAAACCCTCCTTTATCACACATTATCCAGTATATGTCCGAGCTTTTTCTTCTTTGTCTTGAGATAAATTATATTCTTCTCATGCGGCTTTATCTCTATAGAAACCCTTTCAACTACTTTCAAACCGTATCCTTCAAGACCGACAATCTTTTTGGGATTATTTGTCATCAGTCTCATCTTCCTCACACCAAGGTCAACAAGTATCTGTGCACCTATGCCATAGTCTCTGAGATCAGGCTTAAAACCGAGTTTGATGTTGGCCTCGACTGTGTCAAGACCTTTATCCTGAAGTTCATATGCCTTTAGTTTGTTTATCAGACCAATGCCACGACCTTCCTGTTTCATATACAGGACTACACCCTTACCTTCTTTCTCGACCATCTCCATTGCCCTGTGAAGCTGCTCTCCACAGTCGCATCTCTTTGAACCAAAGACATCTCCGGTGAGACACTGTGAATGAACCCTGACAAGAACCTCATCTTCTGGTTTGATCTCACCTTTAACAATGGCGATATGGATGTTGCTATCCACATCGTTAGTGTACACAATAGCATTAAACTCACCATACTCTGTTGGAAATTTTACAGTCGCAAGCCTTTTTACAAATGACTCTGTCCTCATCCTATATTTGAT
>JACRGU010000079.1 GCA_016212245.1 Nitrospirota bacterium | reverse complement strand
TAAAAGAAGGTAAGAAGCAGGGTCCTTATGTGAGCGCCGTCAACATCAGCGTCTGTCATCAGGATAATCTTGTGGTATCTTATTTTAGATATATCGAAATCATCAGGCCCTATGCCTGTGCCCAGGGCAGTAATGAGAATCCTTATCTCCTCTGAGCTAAGCATCTTGTCAAACCTTGCCTTCTCTACATTCAGAATCTTTCCCCGAAGAGGAAGGATTGCCTGAGTGCGCCTGTCCCTTCCCTGTTTTGCTGAACCTCCTGCAGAATCTCCTTCAACAAGGAACAGCTCGCTTAATGCTGGGTCTTTCTCTGAACAGTCTGCAAGTTTTCCTGGAAGGCCAGTATCTTCAAGCGCCCCTTTTCTCCTTGTAAGCTCCCTTGCCTTCCTTGCTGCCTCCCGCGCCCTCGCTGCCTGGAGTGCCTTTTCAATAATCTTTCTTGCTACAGACGGATTTTCCTCGAAATATGTGCCGAGTGTATCATTCACTATAGATTCGACTATTCCCTTTACCTCGCTATTGCCGAGCTTCATCTTTGTCTGGCCCTCGAACTGCGGGGTGGGGAGCTTCACACTGATAACTGCTGTGAGGCCCTCTCTGATGTCCTCACCTGAGAGTCCTTCTTTGCCATTCTTAAGAAGCCCTGCTGAGGTAGCATAGCTGTTTGCAGTCCTTGTCAGTGCAGATTTGAATCCAATGAGATGTGTCCCGCCTTCCTTTGTATTTATGTTATTTGCAAAGGTGAATATGGTCTCTGTATACCCGTCATTATACTGGAGGGCTATTTCTACAATAATGCCTTCTCTTTCGCCAGAGATGAAAATAGGCTTCGGGTGAAGTGGAGTCTTGTTTTTGTTGAGGTGTTCAACAAAAGATGTCATCCCACCACTATAATGGAATATCTGTTTCTTCTCTGCCCTTTCATCTGAAAGGGCTATCCTGAGCCCTCTGTTAAGGAATGCCAGCTCTCTCAGTCTCTGGGCTAAGATATCGTAACTGAAATCTAAGACCTCAAAGATCTCAGGGTCGGGCTTAAATGTGACCTTGGTACCCCTGCCCCTTGTCTTTCCAACTACACTGAGAGGCCCTGTGGGATTACCCCTTTCGTAATGCTGTTGATAAACATTTCCATTCTGTTTTATCTCTACATCAAGCCATTCTGAAAGTGCATTAACAACAGATACGCCTACTCCGTGCAGTCCACCAGATATCTTGTATGCCTTGGATTCAAATTTACCCCCTGCATGCAGCTCTGTAAGTGCAACCTCTGCTGCAGAGCGTCCTTCAGGGTCCCCAGGGTGGGGGTCCGTCGGTATCCCTCTTCCATCATCTATGACTGTACAGCTTCCATCATGGTGGATTATTACATCTATATTCTTGCAGAAGCCCGCGAGGGACTCATCAACACTGTTGTCCACTACCTCATATAAGAGGTGGTGAAGACCCTCTGTCGCTGTAGAGCCTACATACATTGCAGGCATTTTTCTAACAGCGCTGAGGCCTTTGAGTATCTTTATATCCTCAGCGCCATATGACTCGTTCTCGTTTTCCTTCTCTCCCAACTCTACCTCTCCCCCCTATATCCTCATCGGCATGATTACACATCTGTAATCTTCGTCTCCCTCTTCCTTCAGAATGACAGGACTCAATGGGTCCTGGAGTTCAAGGATAACCCTTTCTGATGTCATCACTCCAATGACATCAAGTAAGTACCTTGCATTAAAACCAACAGATAGTTTATCACCTTTATAGTCAACCACAACCTCATCCCTTGCCTCGCCGAGATCAGGACTTGATGAGGAGAGTGTAATAACATCCTCTGTGAGGTCAAACTTAATTGCATTAGACCTCTCTTTTGACATTATCGAAACCCTTCGCAGGGCCTTTGTAAAGGCATCCCTCCCTATGGATACCTTCTTTTCATTTGCCACGGGAATAACCTGTTCATAATTAGGGTAAGTGCCCTCTATGAGTCTTGTCAGAAACTGCACATCGCCAATACTGAAAAGGACGTGGTTTCTCCCCATTGATATTTTGACCTTATCCACTTCTCCATCGAGAAATCGTCTTAATTCAGAAGCTGCCTTCCTCGGGACAATCATCTTTTTCTCATCCTTTACTTCTCCCTCTATCTGCTTATTTATTGATGCAAGTCTGTGTCCATCTGTCCCTACAATAGTAAGCCTTACCTCTTCCGGCTTTATATGAAACAATAGCCCGTTCAGTGTATATCTGGTATCGCTCTCTCCAGCAGAATAGATTGTCTTTTCTATCATATCCATCAGGGTCTTTGCCTCTACTACTATATTCTCGACCTCTTCCATCCCGGGCCATGCAGGGAATTCATTAGCTGAAAGACATGCGAGTCTGAAGTCACTCACGCCTGCCTTGACCCTGAGCCACTGTTCATCTGTGGATTCAAAAGATAAATCCCCATCCACTTCTCTTACTATCTCAAAAAGTTTTCTTGCAGGTATGCAGAGTCTCCCCTCTTTCTCTACCTTTACCTGGAGAGGCTCTTTAAGTGCGGTTTCAAGGTCTGTAGCAACTATATACGAATCTTTTTTACCTGCACTGAGAAGAAAATGACTTAGCACTGGCATTGTATTCCTTTTCTCTACTATATTCTGGATATTAGACAGTTTTTCCTGTATTTCATCCTTTGATACGCTGAGCTTCATAACCCCTCCTCTTTGGAAATTTTAAAATTTAAAATCTTCAATCTTACAATTTTCTATGGTTTTATTTTGCGTAAAAGATTCTCAACCATCCTGTTAAATGCCTCGTCTTTTGACCTCTTATCTTCTATCTGCTTACATGCGTATATGACGGTCGCATGGTCCTTGCCACCAAAGCCTTTTCCGATATCGCTCAGAGAGGCATCTGTAACCTGTTTACTTATATACATGGCTACCTGCCTCGGTAAGGCAATCTCCTTTGTCCTCTTCTTTGCCTTCATGTCAGATAATTTAAGGGAAAAGTATTCACATACTATTTTCTGGATATTTTCTATTGTTATAGGTTTCTCATCCTCCTCTATAAAGTCCCGCAGAATATTTTTTGCCATTTCTTTATCTATGGAACTCCCTGTGAGTGATGCCTGGGCACCAAGGCGGATGAGACAACCCTCTAAGTCCCTTATATTTGATTTTACTTTAGAGGCAAGGTAGTAAACAACATCCTCCGGAAGGGTTATCCTTTCCATTTCAGCCTTTTTAAGTATTATCGCAACCTTTGTTTCTATTTCAGGCGGCTGTATGTCAGCAATAAGCCCCATACTAAATCTTGACCTGAGCCTGTCTGTAACAGCACTTATTTCTTTAGGTGACCTGTCACTTGAGATCACTATCTGCTTCTGCTTTTCATAAAGGGTATTAAATGTATGGAAAAATTCCTCCTGAGTCTGTGTCTTATTTGCTATAAACTGAACATCGTCTAAAAGCAGGAGGTCAACGTTCCGGTATTTCTCCTTCAGTTCACCCATCTTCTCGTGTCTTATAGCTGAAACCACTTCATTTGTAAATTGTTCTGCGGCTGCATAGAGGACTGTGAGCTCAGGTATCCTGTCTATTACAGCGTTGCCAATTGCATTTATCAGATGGGTCTTACCAAGACCTACACCGCCATAGACAAATAAAGGATTGTATGCCCTGCCTGGTGCCTCCGCAACAGCCCTTGCTGCTGCATGTGCAAACTGATTGCTCGGCCCGATCACAAAATTCTCGAATGTATATTTCGGATTGAGATATATCCCTCTACTTGCAAGCCTGTGCCTCCTATTTTCCAGCCTCGCATCTATCTTCTTGACAGTTGCATCTATCTTCTCTGCTATTTTGTATCGCAGGATTACCGGCTGTCCTAAAACAGCCTCTATAGCCTCAGCTATTACATTTGGATAATTATCCTCTATCCAATCCTTAAAGAACTTATTCGGGGCCTCAATGGTTGCTTGCTGTTCTTTTACCTGAAAAAGCCTCAGTGGTTTAAACCAGAGTTCAAGAACACTACTGCCTATTTTACCCTCTATTTTATTAAGACTTTTATTCCATATTTCTTCTAAGGTCATAACTGCGCGCCCCTTATCTTACTAACAAATTACTAACATCTGTTAATAACTTTTTTCCAGGAAGGTAAAATATTATAACTTATGTTAACAGTATAGGCAAGAAAACTTATTACTATCTTGTTAGTATTTTGTTACTTATTAAATTCCTAAAAAAACATTTAAAACACCTTTATTTTATTATATGGTTATCCATAGAGTGAACCCTTATTTAAGGCCATATAAAGATACTTTTAAACATACTAATACCCTCTACTATTACTACTACATTAAAAGCATAAAAATAGTAATAGTAGAGATAGGACATTAGACTTCAGAATTCCTGAGATAAGACTTAATAAATTCATTAATATTACCATCAAGAACAGAATCTACATCACCTATTTCTATACCTGTCCTATGATCCTTTACAAGCTTGTATGGCTGAAGGATATAAGACCTTATCTGGCTTCCCCATGCAATATCCTTTTTATCTCCTATTAGACCTTCCATCTTTTTTTCCTGTTCCTTCAACTCCAGAGCGTACAGACGTGCCTTTAATATCTTCATAGCAACAGCCCTATTTTTATGCTGTGAGCGTTCATTCTGACAGCTGACAACAATACCTGTCAGGATATGAGTAAGTCTTACAGCTGATGAGGTCTTATTTACATGTTGTCCACCTGCACCAGAGGCTCTGAATGTTTCAATCTTTATATCATCTTCTTTTATTTCTATATCAATATCATCTTCAACTTCAGGATATACAAGGATAGCAACAAAAGACGTATGTCTTCTCTTGTTTGCATCAAAGGGAGAAATCCTGACAAGCCTGTGTACCCCTGCTTCAGCCTTCAGGTACCCATATGCATATGGCCCTGTTATTGTGATAGTTGCACTTTTTATGCCAGTCTCTTCACCTAATTGTAGGTCAACAACCTGAGTGCTAAACTTATGTCTCTCTGCCCATCGTAGATACATTCTCATAAGCATCTGTGCCCAGTCCTGACTCTCTATGCCACCCGCACCCGGATGGATGGTAAGGATAGCGTTATTTTTATCCATTTTTCCAGAGAGAAGATGTTGAACCTCTAGGGAATTCAGGTCTTCTTTTAAATCATTTATCCCCTTCTGCAAGTCCCTTATAAATAGGTCACCACCTTCTTCTTCAAGTATCCCTATTGATTCTTCCAGATAGGCAAGCTTATTAGACAGCGACTCAAAAGGCAATACTATATCCTCAAGTTTCGACTTCCTTTTTAGCAGTTCCTGGGTCTTTTGTGGAGACGACCATATCTCCTCTGAGGAAAGACTATTTTTTATCTTTTCAATTTCTTCTTTTAATTTTGGTATATCAAAGATAACCTCTTAAGTCCTCTATTTTGACCTTAAGGTTTGATAAGGCTTCTTTTAACGCGGCCTGTATAAGCATGTTACCTCCTTAAGTCCTCTTATTCGGGCCCCAATAACAGAGGCGCTAATAATATCACTGAAAAAACAATACATATATAAGAGAAAATATCACCGTACTTTGTATAAAAACTCCTTGCAGGATCTGTTCTTATATTCTGTGTCAGTATCTCCTGTTGAAAGAGCCGGGTTTTTGAGAGTATCCTGCCGTTGCTGTCTATAAAACCTGAGATTCCTGTATTTGCAGCCCTTATCAAAGGTTTCCTGTTTTCTATAGCTCGAAAAACTGCCATGCTGAAATGCTGATAAGGACCTGTTGTCCTTCCAAACCATGCATCATTTGTAATAGTCACAATAAAATCTCCACCTCCTTTTGCATAAAACTTTCTTACAAGGCCAGGGAATATAATCTCATAACAGATTACAGTGGCAAAATCCCCAAACGGAGTTATGGCCTTTAAATAACTTCCACCATGGATATAATCCCCGACACCAACTACGAGTTTATCCAGGAAAAAGAGGATTTTTCGCAGGGGAATATATTCTCCAAAGGGAACTAAATGTATTTTATCATAAATATATGAAACCATTCCATCCCTATCCAGCAGCACAACACTATTTGAGAGAAGCACCCTCCCTCCCCTTTGGCCTTTAACAAGTACACTTCCAAAGAGGAGATAGGTGTTGAGGCCCTGTTGAAAATCAATGAGCTGGTTCGTATATAACTTATCTGCATTGAAATAAAAAGGCACTGCTGTTTCTGGCCATACGATAATCACCGGGGAAGATGAGACTGCCTCCACAGATAGTTTTTTATAAGTCTCTATCACAGCATTCTGAAAAACGGGCTCCCATTTTTTATCCTGCTCGATATTCCCCTGGACGATGCTTACTCTTAGCTGTTTCCCGGGCCTTTCCTGTCCGAGCCTCCAGTAGCCGTATACAAAGATTGAGACAGAAAACAGGAAGAGAAGTGAAAATCCTATCACTGTGTGGGACAATGGGAAAAGAGGCATATCCCGGATGCGTTTTTTAATAAGAAGGATGTCAGCTATTGCACCGTTTACAGCAACTACAAAGAAAGATACACCGTATATACCTGTTATATCTGTAAACTGGATTAATGGTAGGAACTTATACTGGGTGTAGCCTATGCTTGACCATGGGAAGCCGGTTAAGGCATAGGAACGTAGAAACTCAAGAGCTACCCAGAAAACAGGGGCAATAAAAAGGGACTGGAGGCGTGTTGATTTAATAGTTTTTGAGAATAAGAGTGCAAAAATACCTATATACAGACTGAGATAAAGAGAAAGTAAAAGGACAATACAGATACTAACAATAAAAGGAATGCTGCCATAATGGTTTATCGAATGATAAATCCAGTACTGGGTTCCAAAAAAATAAGGGATACCGAGAAACAGGCCGACCTTAAATGCCTGTTTTGGTTTTCTGTCATATAGTGATAACAGGGACGGGACGAGTGCTATCCATGCGAGACCGAAAAGGTCTATCGTAGGAAAGCATAATACAAGAAGGAGACCTGAAATAAATGCAGGAGCATATACGTTTATTAAGTTTTTTGGGTTTATTGAGTTCATAGCGTTTACTATGTTTGCTTAGTTTACACTGTTTACTCAGTAAAATTCTCCGGTATTTATTTTACTTCGTAACCCTGTAAACTGTGTAGACGCAATAACTTTAGTGGCTTGACAGTATAAAAGTTAAAAGTGTAAAGTTTAAATTGTGGGCAGTTAGCTCAGTCGGTAGAGCAGAGGCCTGAAAAGCCTCGTGTCCGCAGTTCGATTCTGCGACTGCCCACCATGGTTATTCTTCCTCGAGACCCTATTTCTCCCTCAATCTTATATTCTACCCCGAGGAATTTTTCTATTACCCAGAGGTTCGTAAGGAGATGGTTTGATATTCGGGATGTTGTGAATGAGGATTCCCCTTTTGCGAGGCATAGATAAAGCACAATCTGATCAGATAGATGGGGGTCGAGGCAAGCTTCTGTTGAATAATAATCAAGAAATTCTTTTGCTGCCTCCTCACCTACAACCTCAGCCTTTCTGCCCCTCTCACCGAGGGATGAAAAACCAGCGATACATGTATCGGTCTCTGCCCTTAGAAAAACAAATGTGCCCTGGCCAGGTGTTGGAACATCTATTGTTTCTATATCTGCTTTAAACCCAGTAAGGGTTTTTAATACAGCAGCTCTCTGTCTTTCAGCAATACTCAATGGAAGATTTCCAATCCCTGAGATACCAGCGATACTGATAATATCTCCTCTCTCTGTCAGGTTAATACCCTGTATATCTTTAGCTGGTATGATATCAGCATGTATCTTTCCACCTCCTTTTGGATAAAACCCATAACTCTCTATGCCGAAAGATAATCTTATTCCGAGTTTACTTAGCATGGGTGAAAATACATCACTTAAATAGTGAAAGGTCGGGCTGAAAGGCACATGTGTTCCGCCTTTAAGGGTTATGGTTGATTTTTCCTCTGAAAAAATAAGAGGTGGCAATATTGACTGCAGCAGGAGGGATGTGGAGCCGGCAGTGCCGATATCAAAATAATAATCACCAGGCATAACTTCCTCAGGCTCGAAGATGAGCTCCATAGAACCTTCATGGTCACCTTTAACCCCTGCATTAGATATAAGTGTTGCTGCACGGACGCATGTGAGGTGCTGGGGCATCAGGCCTGGCTTTTTACGGCCTTTTCTTATATTGAACATCCTGAAGGGTTTTCTTGAAAGGCATGAAAGAGAAAGGGAGGTCCTGAGTATCTGTCCACCTGCCTCGCCGTAGCTTCCGTCAATTTCAAGCATAGTTAATAGTAGTCAATACTCACGAGTCAAAAGTCAAGAGTTTTTAACTTGATTTACTGTATAATTTAAAAAAGGACGGATACCTTTTGGAGGGCACAAAAATGGGGAATCAGGGATTAGATCCCGGGCTTCCGTTAATTCAGAATGCTGACCTGAATGGTAAGGTCATCCTTGTAAGATTCGACCATAATGTGGTAAAGGATGGAGAGATAAGAGACCCTTACAGGATAGACAGGACCCTCGGTACCCTCTACAATATTGTGGAGCGCGGGGGCAGGCCAATCCTTATGACCCATATCGGGAGGCCGAAGGACAAAAAAACAGGTGAGATCAAATGCAAACTAGGTGAATCGGTTGAGCCAATAGTCGAATATCTCGAACACAAACTCCATACAAAGTTTCATATCCCCAGGTTTAATACAGACCCGAAACTCGGGATTATTGGTATTGATACATCAATTAACCTGTATATCCGTAATCTCAAGGAAAGAAGAATCGGGGGGATATATCTGCCAAATACCCGCTGGTTCCAGGGCGAAGAGGCAACAGGAGAGGCGAGGGAAAATTTTGCTATTCAACTTGCAGGTCTTGCTGATATCTTCATAAATGATGCATTCGGTTCCTGGCAGCCGCATGCCTCAACATACGACATTACAAAACACCTTCCTTCTTATGCAGGCTTTTTAATGCAGCAGGAGATAACCAATCTGAGCTCTGTTATCAACCCGCAGAGGCCATTTGTGGCTGTGGTTGCAGGGGCAAAATATGATACAAAGATAAAGCCCCTCTATGCGATTTATGAGAAGGTTGACCGTCTGATCTTGGGTGGAGTTATATATAATACATTCCTATGTGCAAAATACAGGATCAGCATAGAAGGTGTCTCAGAGAAGGATATTATTGCAGCAAGAGATCTGGTAGAGAAAGACAGGGTGAGTCAGAAGATAGTTGAACTGCCATATATAGTTGAGTCGGATACAATAGAAGGCAGGATAGAAGGTAAATACAGGACTATATCAATAAAGGACTTCAGGGAAGGCAGAAGGTATGGTTATATCCTCGATATAGACCCTGAGTCATTTGAGGACCGGAGTGTATTAGAGAGCGTCTCAGGTGCCAGAACCATATTCGTAAATGCTGTTATGGGGTTTACTCCGCATTTCACTAGTGGGTCTGCGGCTCTCGATAGCACTATTGACCGGAACAGAACTGCAATAAAGATGTATGGCGGAGGCGATACACTCCAGGAATTCAAGAACCTCTGCCCTGGTCTTTACCTCTCTGTTCTTGACAATACCCAGTATTATTTCTTTACAGGCGGAGGTGCGGTCCTGACTGCTATTGAACAGGGCAGCCCCTATGGATTAAAGCCAGTTCAGGCCTTAATGGAGAACAGAGGAAAGCCGCCCGATATCCCTTTACCTCTCTAAGGATACCCACGGTCACCAGTAACAATCGGTGACTTTTATACCCTGACTTTTATACCCTTCCTGATTCTATAGCACTTTTTCTGACTCCCCATATCTTATCCTCAGCTAACTTCATTACGGTTTCTATTTTAGCACGAGGATTTTTACCCAGATTACTTCTAACCAGCGTATCTTCATCATCAGATAATTCATGTAGGGTGTCTTCCGGAGTATTAGGATTTACTGCTACATTATTCCTGACTATCCATTCCTTATCCTTAGCTAACTTTTTTAGAGTTTCACGTGGGGTGTTACGATTCTTCGCTACAGCACTCCTGATCATCCAATCTTGATTATTAGAGAGTTCATTTAGAGTTTCTGGTGGGGTATCAGGATCGTTAGCTATATGCCATTTGGAGCTTCTCTTTTCCATAATTCGTACCTCCTTATCTTTTTTTGTTTTGTTTGAAGTAGCAGATAATCTAACATGTAACATTGAAACTCTACTGTAGATTACCAATTGTAATCTACAATCTTTAGCTAAACCTGTCAACTGAAGCAGTAACAATTGGTGAGCATATTAGAAAGAGGAGGCTTGATTTGGGGTTATCTCAGCTTTAGGCGGCAAAAGATAATCGGTGTAACTGAATTTACCGTATGGAACTGGGAACACGGCACAGAGCCAGAACTTAAACACATGCCTAAAATAATTGAGTTTCTGGGCTATGTGCCTTTTGAGTGCCCAGAAGACCCGATAGGGAAGCTGAGATATTTTAAGCTTGTAAATGGACTTTCCTATGAGCGTTTAGGTGAGATGATGGATAGAGATCCAGGGCAACTGATGGATTGGGTG
>JACRGU010000007.1 GCA_016212245.1 Nitrospirota bacterium | reverse complement strand
TGCAGCCCATTCTATGCGCAGTCTGCCTTTCTTTGCCAGATTTATATCCTTAATGTCATTCTTTACCATTATTCCCCCTATATATAAGTCATTAGTCATCAGTCAATAGTCATTCAATGACCGGTGACTATTGACTATTGACTTTTCAAAATCCTGCTTCTTTCTTGAGGGTCTCTACCATGTCTGTCTTCTCCCATGTAAAATCAGCATCATTTCTCCCAAAATGGCCGTAACAGGCTGTCTTTAAGTATATTGGTTGAAGGAGGTTCAAGGTCTTGATTATCCCCTGAGGGGATAGATCAAAGTTTTTTATTACAATTTCGGTTAATCCCTTATCAGGGAGCTTCCCAGTATCGTATGTGTCTACTATTACTGAGATAGGTTCTTTCCGTCCAATCACATAAGCAATGTGGATTGCACATTTCTCAGCCAGGTCTGCTGCAACAATATTTTTTGCAATATATCTAGCCATGTAACTTGCTGAACGATCCACTTTCGTAGGATCCTTGCCAGAATAGGCACCACCACCATGGGGAACTATTCCTCCGTAAGTATCCACAATAAGTTTTCTCCCTGTCATTCCAGTGTCTGACTGTGGTCCACCGATAACAAATTTACCAGTTTCGTTAATATAGTATCTTGTTCTCTCATCCAGATACTCAGCAAGAACAGGTTTAACAATCGTTTCAATCATTTCCTCTCTTGCCTCTCTGGAGATATATTTTCCAGATGGGTCAAGGACATCTTCTGTATGCTGGCATGCAAGAACTACAGCATCTACATGATAGGGTTTACTATCCCTGTATTCCACGGTTACCTGAGATTTACCATCCGGGCCTAAATATGGCAGGATATTTTTTTTCCTCACTTCTGCCATACGCTTAGTCAGACTATGGGCGAGGATTATAGGTAAGGGCATCAGTTCCTTAGTCTCTTTACAGGCGTAACCAATCATTATACCCTGATCACCTGCACCACCTATATCCACACCCTGAGCAATATCAGGAGACTGCGAATGTATTGCATTCAGGATTGCACAGGTTTCATAGTCAAACCCATATTTAGGATGGGTGTAGCCGATCTCCCTGATAAGATTGCGGACTAATGTGTGCACATCAACATAGGCTTTGGTGGTAATCTCACCTCCGACGATGACTAAACCCATTGTGATAAACACCTCACAGGCAACCCTTCCGAGCGGGTCATGGCGCAGAACCTCGTCCAGGATTGCATCTGATATCTGGTCTGCAATCTTATCTGGATGGCCTTCTGTAACAGACTCCGAGGTAAAGAAATAATTCTTCTCTGCCATCATTCACCCCACGTTTTAAATAAGTAATTACCAATGAACAATTATCAATTACTATTCATTGTTCAGCAGTGAGCCTCGAAAATTAAATATTATAATTATTTTCTGGAGGAAAGTGAATAAACTTTTTCAGTGCATCCTTATATGCAAGTGGTTTGAATCCGAAGTTCTTCTCGACCGAGTCTATTTCACAGACATTGTCAACCTCAAGTAGTCTAAGTTGCTCCAGGGTAACAGTTGGAATCTTTATCCCTAACAGGGTAGCAATTTTTTTTGTCCCTCCAATAAGTGGAACTCCGAACTTCATAAATCCGATGGGCAGGTGTACTACAGGTTTTTTTACACCGAGGGAATCCATAAGTTCTTTCAGCATATCATTATAGGTGAGATACTCCGGTCCTCCAAACTCATATACCTTATTCAGGACATCAGGATTATCCATAATCTTTAAAAAACACTTCACCCAGTCCTCAACATATATGGGTTGAAATTTTGCATCACCCGAGCCGGGGACAGGCACAACAGGGCCCAGACTAAGCAGTTCTTTTATCTTCTCAGTAAAACCATCTCCCTGTCCGATAACAAGTGAGGGCCTGAAGATTGTGTAGGGGATTCCGCTCGTTCTGACAATCTCCTCAGCCTCAGCCTTTGTCCTGTGATATTTTGCCCATGAAGATAGAGAGGCTCCGAGGGCACTCTGATAAAAGAAATGCCTTACACCTGCCTCTTTTGCCTCTTCAACAAGATTCCTTGTACCCTCCACATGCACCTTTTCAAAGGTCATATCACCTTTTTCTTCGATAATCCCTACGAGGTGCACAACCATTTTAATGTCTGAAAGGCATCCTTTCAAGCTTTCCCTGTCTGTTACATCTCCTGTAGCTGTATCAAAACCCTGTTTTTTGCACAGGGATGCCCTCTCTTTATCCCTTACAAGACATCTTGCAGAGATTTTTTTCTCCTGTATTGTCTTGATGAGGTGCCTTCCGATAAATCCAGTGCCGCCAGCAATGAATATCATATTACCTCTCAATAAGTCTCTTAAATTCGTAATATGATTTCTTTTCTATCTCCTCGTGGAGGCTTCTGCCATGCGCATCCATTGTCACTATCGCTGGAAACTCTTCAACATCAAATACCCACATTGCCTCAGGAATACCAAACTCCTCAAGCTTCCAGACATCAACAACCCTTTTAACCCTGTCAGCAAGATAAACAGCAGCACCACTTACAGTATGGAAGTAGACACAACCATTTTCTTTAAGGGCATTCAGTGTCTGTTTCCCCATACCACCTTTCCCCATTACACCTCTTATACCGTACTCTGATATTATCTGATGCTCATACATCTCAACACGTATACTTGTTGTTGGCCCACCAGCAATGAGCCTGTAACCCGCATCTTCCTTTTTTATGATGGGGCCACAGTGGTAGAGGATTGCACCTCCGAGGTTAAAAGGTATCTGTTCTTTCTTCGGTCTTTCGTTGAATAAGAATTTATGCACCCTGTCCCTTCCTGTTACTATCAGTCCATTTATCAGCACCACATCTCCGACATTAAGATTAAGAACATCCTCTCTCGTCAAAGGGAGGTTTATTATTTTTGTTTTTTCAACGTTAAACGTTTCTTCTACCATATAAGTCTTCCCCTTCTGTTTGCCCAGCAGCACACAGAGATATCAACAAAATATGATGCAGGGTGACGATGGTTAACACCTATCCTGACACCTATAGCAGTCGTCATGCCTCCAAAACCAAGTGGGCCTATACCAAGCTGGTTTACCTCAATCAAAAGCCTTTCCTCAAGTCTCGCAAGCACTTCGTCAGGATTAGGTTTATTCAGTTTACGCATAAGCTGGTCTTTGGCAAGCCTCGTCACCTGATCCTTTGATGCACCTATGCCAACTCCAAGTATATAAGGCGGACATCCCCTCCCCTGGGCTTTATATACTGTGTCAAGCACACATCTTCTCACACCCTCAAGGTCTCTCTCTGCCTTCAGCTCCTCAATCGGCAGTTTGTACATCTGGCCTGCATTTTCGCATCCTGAGCCCTTCAGCATAAGGTCAATTGTAAGTATGCTGTCCATGGTTTCTTCAAAGTATATGACAGGAAAACCTATACCGGTATTATCTCCTGAATTTTTATCTGTAAGTATGTCAACAGCATTGGCCCTCAAGGGGACTTTTTCAGTAGCGATCCGTGTTGCCTCTATGATTGTACCTTTCAATTCGACCTGACTGAGACCAATAGGCACTTTTACAAAGAATACAGGTACACCTGTATCCTGGCATATCGGCCTTGCTGTCTCCCTCGCAATCCTTATGTTCTCAAGAATAGCTGATAGGACTGCCTTAGCATTTGCCCCTTCAGTCTCTGCTGCATGTGCTGACCTTAATGCATCCTCAACATCAGGAGGCAATGATGTTGCAGCCTTCCTGTAAAGCTCGACTATTCCATCACGAAGTTTAAGCAACTTTTATCCCCTCAGAGTCGCCAGTAATTAAATCCAGCCAGTTTAGCGGCCTTTTTATCAAAAACATTTTTTACATCTATAAGCACAGCATTACCATTACACAGGCCCTTCAGGTAATCAATAGGAAGATTTAAATAGATGTCATGTCTTACAGCAAGTATAATACCATCAAAAGGAATGCCATCCTCAGGCCTATCTATAAGGCATATCCCGTATTCTTCCTCTACCTCACTCTTTGATGCATAAGGGTCGTGTATGTATGGTTCAACTCCATACTCTTTTAATTCACTGTAAATATCAATTACCCTCGAGTTTCTTATATCGCCTATGTTCTCTTTAAAGGTGATTCCGAGGATGAGAATCCTGCTTCCCTTTACAGTCCTTCCAGATTTTATTAACTGCTTTATCGTCTGCTCAGCAACATACTTCCCCATGCTGTCATTTATCCGCCTGCCTGCAAGTATGACCTCCGGATGATAACCGAGGGCCTGGGTCTTGAAGGTCAGATAATACGGGTCTACCCCTATACAATGGCCTCCAACAAGGCCGGGCTCGAATCTGAGGAAGTTCCATTTTGTGGCTGCTGCATCCAGAACCTCTTTTGTGTCAAGGCCAAATTTATGAAAGATTATAGATAGCTCATTCACAAGTGCAATGTTGAGGTCACGCTGGATATTTTCTATTACCTTTGCCGCCTCGGCAGTCTTGATATTTGAGGTCTTATGAATGCCTGCCTTAACAACAGCACCATATATCTCAGCAAGTATCTCGGTTGTCTCAGCATCCTGACCTGCAACTACCTTAACGATATTTGGCAGGGTGTGCACCCTATCACCGGGATTTATCCTTTCAGGGGAGTATCCCACCTTAAAGTCTCTACCGCATTTCAGTCCTGAATATTTCTCGAGTAAAGGCGCACAGAACTCCTCTGTTACGCCTGGATATACTGTGGATTCATAGACCACAATCGTGCCACTGGACAGGTTTTTGCCTATGATTTGAGATGCTGATTCGAGATGTCTCAGGTCCGGGATTTTGTGTTCATCTATAGGGGTAGGGACTGCTACTATGATTACAGATGCATCTCTCAGTCTTTCAGGAACAGATGTGAATTCAATACGTAACTTTTTAAGTTCATCGGATGGAATCTCTCCTGCTATGTCAATCCCGCTAAGAAGTCCTTTTATCCTCTCTTCTTTTGTATCAAAGCCGATAACAGCCCTGAAGACCTTTCCGAACTCAACACACAGCGGAAGACCTGCATAGCCGAGGCCAACAACAGCGAGTTTCTTATCACCAGAGACAAATTTCTCTATCATATCCATAAACATAGTAGTTTAAAATCATGTTATATTATCAAATCTTCTGTTTAAAAATAAACGATAAATAGAACTAACATCATTAAGTATGAAAAAAAACAACTGTCCTTTTATGAGTGCACCACATATTAATCATTTTCAGAGATGGAGCATTAATAGTATACTGTCTGTCTCTGGATTTCAGACATTATTCAAGACTTCGGGGCAGATAACCTTTATTCAGGTAACGGCCAGATGTTTGGCCTGTCTGTATCACCGTCAGACTTTACCAGATATGTATCTCGGGGTTCTAAATATATGGTTTCTGAGAAGTTAATTCTCCAGAGGACACTGATAGTATCTATGGTGAATTT
>JACRGU010000072.1 GCA_016212245.1 Nitrospirota bacterium | reverse complement strand
TCCTCTTCTTTTTCCTTCTCTTTTTCTTCAAGTAGTTTGATTAATAAAGGTTCTCTCGCTTTTACTACAGCGACAAAGGCCTTATAGGCCTCATCCGGCACTATACCTGCCCTTGTAGTTGGAGCCAATTTAAACGCAGGAAAATCTAAAATCCCTATAAGTCTTCTATTATTCCAGGGTGGACATTGAAATTCGTCCAACTCTAAAATATCTTTGATTACCCTTGTGCCATCCTTACAAAGAGCAACTGGGGGGACTTCTCCTTCTTTCATTAGACTCCAATATAATTCTACCTTTATCGGTGGATAACCTTCTACATGAAGACTTTCGATCTCCCTTAAAGGTTCCCCAGGAAATTCAGCGGGCCTAACCCTCAGCTCCTTCTTCAATATTGTATCTTTAACAATAACTTCAGCTCCACTTTTTCTTATCCTATCCCTTAACTCTTCCCCAAGATATTTTGCTAACTTTTCTGCAGTAAGTCTATTTTGCATCTCCTTCCTAACAGGATATATAATTAAAACTGTTCCGTGACCGTTTATTATGTCCTGTTTTTCCCCTCTGCCCCATTTATATGGACGTTCTCCAGCCTTCATCTCAAGTTGCCAAGTGTCGGTTTGTGAAGCTTTTGTCAAAACAATTAACTTATCACCAACAGACCAGAAACCAAGAAGCCCGATGCCAAATTCCCCATGAATCCCTTTTCGCTCTGCCTCATCAAGCTTCCTCTTTAAAGAATCACAAATCCTTTTAGGGGTTCCTTCTACATCAGGGATCCCTTTAGAATTTAGGGGGAATCCATCTCCAGCATCCTCTACATAAAGAGCAGGCTTGCGTTTATATTTGAACCGTTCAATCAGTACTCTACTTGCACGGGCATCTAAAGAATTTTCCACAAGTTCTGCAATGGCTTTTTGTGGATTGGTTTGAGACCTTGCAATTAGTTGGATTGCTGTCCACTCATCCCCAATACTCATCATACCTTCTTCCATATATTTACCTCCTCATTTTATACTCTGCAAAAAATAGCCAGTTTTGAAAGGCATCTTCATCATACAAAGCCTTCAATAAAGCAATAATATAGCCTATATCCTTGCCTGGTATAGTATTCCTGAATAGCTCCCGATCCTTTGGTGTGCCCTTCTTAAAGAATTCAAGCTCATCATTAAGTTTGAGTAATAGGTCATAAACTTTCTGAGCTTTTTGTGCCGCATCTTGGTAGTTGAAAGAAAGTATTTCTTGGGAAGTAATAGTCTCAGCCCTGGATAGCTGAGGTTCTTTCTTAATAAGTTCTGATAATGCAGGAATCTTAATGATTCCAATAAGCTTCTTAAGATTCTCCTCCGTCGGGAAGTTATGACCTTCAAAATAGTGCTTAAGTGTGCTGTAATTTATGGCTGTTGCTTTGGCAAGTTCTTTTAAAGATTTCCACTGAGTCTGGCTCTGAAACCATTGTCTAAGGGTAATAGTTAATTGGTGTTTTAGGGTCTCAGAGACCTCCTCTTTTTTAGCTTTATACTGGACTGCCTCCTCTTTAATCATAGATGGTATATCTAATTCTTTTTCTTTTAAAAGTTCTATACCTGTAGCCTCATATAATGCTCTCCTGTGGTTTTTATTTTTTATAGAGCGCCCAGCAAAATAATGCTTAAGAGCTGAATAGGGAATATTAGTTTTTGTAGCTAATTCCTTATAACTTTTAGATATTTGCTGCGTTTTATACCAATTCTTTAATAACTCGGTCTCCTTATGACTTTTATTTATGCTCATATACCCTCCTGATTGACTTTAAAAACTTTTTTAAAAGTTGCAATATTTGTTTCACAATTTAAACCTCTCCCTTTTCCCCGCTAAAAACTTCGCCTTTGTTAATTTTAAATGTTTATCAATCTCAGAGAAAATTTTATTTGCCTCTTCTTCGGTATATTCATAAGAACTTTTATTAGAACAATTTCCGAGTATCCTGATTCTCTCAAGAATATCGTTAGTCCTTTTAGAAGCCACTCTTTTGAACCGTTCATGCCTTGTTTCTTGTTTCTTTTCTTCCACCTCTTTTATTCCTTTTTCTTGCGGTGTTTGATTTTTCTAATCTTCTGCAAAAATAGGTTCTCTAATTCATCTGGCCTGCCGCTTCCTTCTGTCCTTTTAATAATTTCAAAAGGCTTTCTGTGTCCACTTTTCTCCAGTAATTCCCTAACTTCTTTTGATTTTCCCAGCATCATCTCAAATCTCTGGCGGGTTGTGAGAGATAACTGATACTTCAGTTCGAATAGAATCTCTTCTTTTTCATTATGTCTGTCTAATTTTAATACTTGACTCATATGCACATCTATACAAATTCCTTAAAAGCTATGGAAAATATACAATATTTTTAAGCTATTGTCAAGAAAAAATCGATTATTTTAGTAAATAATTACAATAATTATATTTATAGAATTAATTTTATCTTGTTTTTCAATAAGTTATCTTATTTAGGTATTTTCTATATTTATAAAGTAGAGATTGCCTTAAGACTTTATTAATGTCAGTTACATAAGACTTTTCGGTGAGTCTGGATTTTTTCATCCAATCTATTTTGTTCCTGTAGAAATTAAAATGGCTAAAAGCTCTGCATCTGTTAAAGATTCTGCGCCAAGTTCTCTTAGTTATCGCCAGGATGAGTCCATGTCTTCATAGAATCAATACCACATCATCGCTTCAAAATCAGGTGTTGGAACAGTAAGTGTAATGTAACCCCTCCATGGACAGCGCTCCATCTCTTCACCATTTTTTATGATGGACAGAAACAGGCTCATCTCGTCGTTTTCCCTGGCCTTCAAATCATTAAATGGAATCCCTATCTCAAAGATGTCCTGTACTGCAACATCAGTGATATCTTTTATCTTTTCCCACTCTCCATCAGTTTTCTCGAAGAGTTCTGCCTTCAAGAAGGGAGCCTTAATTGCAGCGATAATCTTAAACTGCGCAGGTTTCACGGTATTAATAGAGAATTTAGTGTCCTCTGGGAACTCGCTGAATGGGATCCCGGGATCTACTCTCAGGAAAAGGGTATCTTTATTGAAACCATAGTAGAGGTTAGATAGAATGCTTTCTGCCCTGTGCATGCTACCACCATATTTTTTAACATCCATATAGGCACCCTGATACCATTCATAATAACTTGTTATAATACCGTCAATCTTCGGGTTTATAAAACCCCTTACTGTAAGGGTAGGGGAGATGCTTTTGTCTTTCCTTAATACAGGAACAAACAGATGTGGTGGGATTTCTTTGCCCATCTCTTTATATACCTTCATAAGATTTAGTCTGAAGAGCTCATCAAAATCCTCCTGCGTTTCTGTTGTGTGCTCATCTCCATACCACCAGTTCCAGTCACTTCCCTCAGCAATATATATCGCCTTCCATGCCTCAGACAGGTTTCTTTCAGGGTTCAGTCTCTCGAATATTTCGAGATCGTTCCTCGTGTCTGTAAGATAGTCCCATGCGAGATTGTCCTCTTCATGGCCAATCCAGACACTGTAATTCGCATTGACCCATGAACCTGCATGTAGTCTGCTCAGAGGTTCTCCTATGTCGTGTGTGCTTAGATATTCGGAGACTGTAACGGTACTGAGTCTTTCTTCCCTGCTCAGCCTCTCATAGAGGTACACGAGGAAGTCATAGCCGTCATTTTTGTAATATTCCCATGCATTTTCTCCATCAAGGATTATGGATATAAGATAGGGGTTATCCTCTGGTATGGAGTTACGTATCTGTAATAGTCTGCTGATCAAATCTTCTGCTGCCTTTTTTGGATCCCATTTTGAATAAATAAAACCAATAAAGTCGGATATCTGGTGATCCCTGAAGATCATGGAAACATTGTTGAATGTATAAGGTTTATAGAGCTGAGCTGGCTCAATAAGATTGCCTGTCGGGTCCCTGAGTTTTTTCCCTATCGAATTTGAAAGGATGTCTTCATCAGTCCCAATCCATTTTATGCCTTCCCTGGCGGCTACCCTTACTACATCTTCACTGACTGCGCCCTCTGAGGGCCACATTCCAGATGGCCTGTATCCGAAGAGTTTTTCAAAATAATCCAGACTCATCCTGATCTGTTTTTCCACATCCCCGGGGTGTGAGAACCTTTTCTGAGGTAGTTTTACATTTGGCATCGCTATCCTTGCAGAGTTTGTGTCCCATAGAAGTGGAAGGATAGGATGGTAGAAAGGTGATACCGAAAGCTCGACCTGTCCTTTTTCACTTAGTTCTTTATATGCAGGTATTATCCTTTTTAATATCTCGAGCTGTTTTTCGACAAGTATACGTTTATCCTCTTCTGCATAGCCTTTCCCTTTCTCAACAAGCATCTTGAGAAATGGATCCTTTTCTCTGAATATAGGGTCTATCCAGCAAAGGTTAAAGAGAACCTGCAGGTCAAGGAAATCACCACCACTGAAATATTTTATCGCTCTCATTAGTTCACTCTTTATAAGACGTGTCCCCCTCTTTATGAGGAGCTCATAGTACCTTGAAAATGGTTTTATCATGTTGTCCCAGTTTGCAAGGAAAAAATTTTCGAGTATAAATAACTTTTCTTCCATATTTAGCTCTGATACCTTTTTAAGTGTCAGTTCAAGATAACGGTCCTTTGCATTATTTTCTGTGTAGTCCATAATCTGTTCGAGGAGTGAAGGTGCGAGATTGAATGTCTGTTTTATCCGGGGGAAGTCCCTCAGTATTTCTACCATGTCGAGATAATCTTTTGTGCTATGAAGCCTTACCCACGGAAGCCTGTACAACCCTGTTATTGGGTCTCTGTAAAAAGGCTGGTGCATATGCCAGAGAAAGGCGATATAAAGGGGATTATCTCTCATACTGGAAGATATACTCGTCAGGCCTTGCTAATCCAAATTCCTCTCGCGCGTGTTTTTCTATATAAAAGGGGTCTTCCCTGAGTAACTTTAGCTGTGTCTCGACTTGCATGTTCTCTTTTTTAATGTCATCTATCTGTTTTTCTAAACGTGCCTTTGTCTTATTGAGTTCCCTGTACCTGAGGAAGCCCATATCTCCGAAAATCAGGCTTATAAAGAGATAAAAGAAACTCAGGAGGATTATAATGAAAAATATCAGCCTTCTTTTTTTAATCTCTGAGACAACCTGTTTTCTTAAAAGATTATTCGAGCTCATTATTTTAAATTATAAAACGCTTCTCTTCCTTTGTATATAGCAGAATCTGACAGCTCCTCTTCGATCCTCAAGAGCCGATTATACTTTGATACACGTTCGCCCCTCGCAAGTGAGCCTGTCTTTATAAAGCCTGTGTTACATGCAACTGTCAGGTCTGCGATTGTAGTATCCTCTGTCTCTCCCGACCGGTGTGAGATAATTGCTGTATATCCTGCCCTCTTTGCCATCTCTATGGCATCAAGTGTCTCTGTTATTGTACCTATCTGGTTGAGTTTTATCAGTATCGAGTTTGCAACACCCTCTTCTATCCCTTTCTTGAGTATTTTTGTGTTTGTTACAAATACATCATCGCCTACGATCTGGATCTTCTTGCCGAGTTTTGCTGTCATGGCCTTCCATCCATCCCAGTCGTTTTCAGAAAGTCCATCCTCTATCGAAAGTACAGGGTATCCGGATATCAACCTTTCGTAATACGAGATCATATCATCAGATGAGACATCTTTGCCTTCAAATCTATAAGAGCCATTTTTATAAAGCCCTGATGCAGCGACGTCAAGTGCAAGATAGATGTCTCTGCCTGGCACATAGCCTGAATCCTCTATAGCCTTAAGCAGAAGGGTGATTGCCTCCTCATTGATCGAGAGGTCAGGCGCAAAACCTCCCTCATCTCCCACAGCTGTATTAAGCCCCTTCTTCTTGAGTATTCCCTTTAGGGTATGGAAGACCTCCACTCCTGCCCTGAGTGCAGATGCAAAGTCACTTAGTCCTGCTGGCATTATCATGAATTCCTGTATGTCAAGGTTATTATCAGCATGGGCTCCTCCGTTAAGTATATTCATCATCGGGACAGGCAACTCTTTTGCGTTACATCCTCCGATGTAACGATAAAGAGGCATTCCGGTCTCTATTGCAGTTGCTTTGCATACTGCCATCGAGACCCCGAGTATCGCGTTTGCACCAAGCCTGCCTTTATTCTCTGTTCCGTCGAGCTCAATCAAAAGGTTGTCTATATATACCTGATCATCTGAATCAATACCACGCAATTTTGGTGCTATCTCCTCAAAGATATTTCTTATAGCGTTCTGTACGCCTTTTCCGTGAAAACGTTTTCCACCATCCCTGAGTTCAAGTGCCTCTCTCTCCCCTGTTGATGCACCTGATGGAACAGAGGCCCTTCCTGCAGCACCGCTATCAAGAAATGCCTCGACTTCCACAGTCGGGGTTCCTCTTGAATCAATAATCTCTCTTGCAATTAAGTCTATAATCTCTCCCATCTATATCTCCTTTTTCGGAACATGAATCGCCTCACCATGGACATCCTCTGCTGCCTCCATTATACCCTCTGATAGTGTAGGGTGGGCATGGATTGTCTCTGCAATGTCCTTTGTCTTGAGGCCGGTTTTTATAGCAAGGGCTGCCTCATGTATAAGGTCAGAGGCATGGGGGCCTATGATATGTGCACCTAATATCCTGTCAGATGCCTCGTCTGAGACTATCTTGATAAGGCCTGTAATCTCTCCCAGTGCATGGGCCTTACCGAGGGCCCTGAATTGGAAGTGGCCTGTCCTGACCTTTATACCCTTCTCTGCTGCCTGGTGTTCCCTGAGCCCTACAGAGGCTATTTCGGGTGATGTAAATATAGTAGTCGGGATGACGCTATAATCTATTTTTTCATCTCCACCCATTACATTCCTTGCAGCTATTATCCCCTCTCTTGAAGCGACATGCGCAAGTAGTATACCACCAATAACATCGCCTATGGCATATACACCATGTACATTTGTCTCCATCTGCTCGTTTACAATAATCTCACCACGATTACCTTTATTTATACCGATTGCTTCAAGTCCAATCCCATCGCTATTAAACGCCCTTCCTATAGATACGAGTGTTTTCTCTACAACTATCTCTTTCCCATCAGAGAGAAAGGCATGTACTCCATCGTCTTTTATATCTACTCTTTCAACCCTGACATTTGTATAAAGCTTTATCTTTTTCTTTTTGAGCTCTCTTTCGAGTAGTTCAGATATCTCTATATCTTCTGTGGCCACTGCCCTCGCGAGCATCTCTACTATTGTTACCTCAGAGCCGAGTTCTTTATAGATGCATGCAAACTCACATCCGATGACACCGGCTCCTACAATAAGGAGGCTCTTCGGGATGTCTGTGAGTTTAAGGGCCTCGTCGCTTGATATAATCCTGTTTCCATCAAACGGGAATGCTGGTATCTGAGCAGGTCTTGAGCCTGTAGCTATGATTATCCTGTCGGCAGTTATCTTTTCCTTAGAGCCATCTTTTGCTGTAACTTCTATCTCTTCTGGAGAGAGTAGGACCCCCCTTCCTTCCTTGAGTGTTATCCCCCAGCTTTTTAAAAGCCCTCTTATTCCCCTTACCTGGGTGTTTACTATCTTGTTTTTTCTTTCAATTATTTTTGAAAGGTTAGGGGTTATTTCACCTTTTAGTTCAATGCCAAATTTTTCTAATTCCCTGACTCTGGCCAGCATCTCAGAAGATGCAATGAGGGCCTTTGTGGGGATACAGCCCCTGTTAAGACAGGTTCCACCAACTTCTGTATCTTCGATTACAGTTACCTGTGCTCTGAGTTGTGCAGCCTTAATCGCAGCAACATATCCTCCAGGGCCTGCCCCGAGGATGGCCAATTTCATTTTGCTTCCTCTTCAACATATTTTTCATAATCAGATACATCCATAAGGTCATCGAGCTCGGATGCATCATCAAGTTCAAGGATAGCTATCCAGCCCTTGCCGTAAGGGTCTTCATTTATTATCTCCGGAGACTCTGAAAGCTCTTCGTTTACCTCTATGACCCTTCCGCTGAGAGGAGAGATTACGGAGGAGGTCGCCTTTGTTGATTCTATTTCTGCGATTTCGGTGTTCGCTTCTACACTTATATCGGTCTCTGGCAGGTCAATATAAACGATATCACCGAGGGCATCCTGGGCATAATCAGTAATGCCGATTGTTGCCTTCCTGCCTGATACCTTAACCCATATGTGTTCTTTGTAGTACTTGAGGTCATCTGGATTCATTGTTACCTCCTTTGAAAAGTTTATAGGGTTGTGATTTCTTATCATAAGGTTTTATTTTTTGTCAACTTCTTCCTGAGTTCAATCATTTTATTGAGTGCCTCTTCAGGTTTAAGTTTTTTCACATCCAGATTTATGATTTCGGTGATAACAGACTCCGGCACAGAAGAAAAGAGGTCAAGCTGGATTGCACCCTTCTTCATTTTTCTGTCTGCAAATCTTGGACTGCCTGTTTCATCCAGTTCTTCTTTTTCGAGATTGGCAAGCACCTCTTTTGCCCTGTTTACGATGCTATCAGGAAGCCCTGCTAACCTTGCAACATGTATGCCGTAACTCTTGTCAGCAGGCCCTTTTTCTATCTTCCTGAGGAAGATAATCTCATCGCCCCATTCCTTTACTGATACATTGTAATTCCTGACCCCATCACGCATAAGGCCGAGTTCTGTAAGCTCGTTATAGTGCGTTGCAAAGAGTGTCCTTGCATTTATCTCATTTAAGATATGTTCTGCTACAGCCCAGGCAATGCTTATCCCGTCAAAGGTACTTGTGCCTCTACCAACTTCGTCGAGAAGGATAAGGCTTTTATCTGTTGCGTTATTGATGATGTTTGCTACCTCTATCATCTCTACCATAAAGGTGCTCTGGCCTTTTGTAAGGAAGTCAGATGCACCAATCCTTGTGAATATCCTGTCAGCAATCCCTATCCTTGCATCAGATGCAGGCACAAAGCTTCCAATCTGTGCCATTAGGACTATGAGTGCAATCTGTCTCATGTATGTGGATTTTCCTGCCATGTTCGGGCCTGTGATTATAAGGAGGCGATTATCCTCATTGTCCATGTAAGTACTGTTAGGTATGAACCTTTCATCCAGTGAAACCCTCTCTAAAACCGGATGTCTACCATCAGTTATATCAATGACCCTGCTTTCCTCGATGAAAGGCCTTACATAGTTATACCTTTTTGCAACAACAGATAGGGAAGTGAGGAAATCAACAATTGATAATGCAGAGGCTGCCTTTGACAGATGGAGGGATTCTTTCTGGACGTCATCAAGTATCTCTTGAAACAACTGATACTCGAGATTTTTAAGCCTCTCTTCTGAACCGAGCACCTTTGCCTCATATTCCTTGAGTTCGGGTGTTATAAATCTTTCTCCTCCCACAAGCGTCTGTTTTCTTATGTAATCCTCAGGAACCATGTCGAGGTTGGATCTTGTAACCTCGATATAATAACCAAAGATTTTGTTATAACCCACCTTGAGTGAGGATATACCGGTCCTCTGTCTTTCTCTGTGCTCCATCTCTGAGATAAAGTCCTTACCTTTTATAGATATCTTTCTGAGTTCATCTACTTCACTGCTGTATCCATCCTTTATAATCCCGCCGTCTCTAAGGCTCATCGGTGGGTTATTGACAATAGCTTTCTCTATTAATTCCTTGAGGAGTGAAAAGTCTGGTATCTCTTCTGCAATTGTTTTCAGATAAGGGTTTCTGGAAGAGTTCAGAGATTTCTTAATCTTTGGCAGGTGGGTTATTGAATTTTTGATTGCTATGAGGTCTCTTGCATTTGCACTTTTTGAACCAGCCTTTGATGAAAGTCTCTCGAGATCCTGTATCTTTCTCAGGGATGTTCTAATCTCTTCGAGTAATTCAAAATCCTCGATGAGATATTCGACTGCCTCATGTCTTTTCTTTATTTCAGTAATATCAATTAACGGCCTTAGGATGGAAGCCCTTAAAAATCTTCCTCCCATTGGTGTAAGTGTTTCATCAAGGACCCAGAGCAAAGTGCCTTCAAGAGAGTTGTCTTTGAGGTTATGTGTGAGTTCAAGGTTTCTCTGTGTAGCAGCATCAAGAAACATATATGAGTCCTGTCTTAAAGTGGTTATTTTTTTAAGACTGAATGCTTCCTTTTGTGTATCTTCAAGATAACTAACCAGGGCACCTGCAGCAGAGATTGCGGCAGCCATGCCATTACAGCCGTAACCATCAAGCGATGAGACCTTTAAATGTCTCAGTAGAGTCTTATAAGCCTCTGTATAATCAAAATACCAATCTTCGTAAACAGATGTATAAAAGCTGTTAAGTGCCTCTGTATAGTGGATATTATCCATGATACTCTGGGGAACCAGGATCTCTTTGGGTTCAAACCTGGAGACCTCATCCTCAATATTTTCGTCTGTCTCATAAACGATAAATTCTCCGGTTGAAATATCTGCTGCTGCAATGCCGTCTCTGTCTCCAGCAGGGAAAAGGCTTATGATATATGCGTTCTCCTTGGGATTTTCAGGTTTATGGGTACCAGGGGTAATCACCTTTATAACTTCTCTCTGGACGATGCCCTTTGCCTCCCTGGGGTCTTCCATCTGCTCGCAGATTGCGACTTTATGACCAGCCTTGATGAGTTTTGATATATAAGATTCTGATGCAAAATAGGGCACACCACACATAGGTATCGGTTCTTCTTTTGATTTATCCCTGGTTGTGAGCGCTATCTGGAGGATCTTTGATGCCTTCTCTGCATCCTCTCCAAACATTTCGTAAAAATCTCCAAGCCTGAATAAAACGATTGCATCCTTATATTTTTCCTTAATACTAAAATATTGTTTCATTAAAGGGGTCAGCTCTGACATATCAATTTATTTAATACCATCAGACATCAAAATGCAATATGGTTATTTATAGATTTTTTTGATAGAATTTCTTTAACTTGCTGTACTTCAGTGAATGGGGACTGTCGTGAATATCAAGACCGCATCATTCAGCTTTAATTTAAAGGCATTAGAGCCCATTATCCTTCCTTCTTACAAAGGTTCCACCTTTCGAGGAGGCTTTGGATATGCCTTCAAGCGTGTGGTCTGTGCCATAAGAGAGAAGGAATGCACAGACTGCCTGCTCAAAGAAAGATGTGTTTATTCCTATGTCTTTGAAACCCCGCCACCTTCAGACACGAAGATAATGCGGAAATATAAGGCGGCCCCTCACCCCTTTGTTATCGAACCACCACCTGAAAGACGAAGAGGCTATAAACCAGATGATGAGATAAATTTCAGACTTATCTTGATAGGTAAGGCCATAGATTATCTCCCATATTTTATTTACACCTTTGATGAGCTTGGAAGGATAGGAATTGGGAAGGGCAGAGGGAAATATGAGTTAAAAACTGTGAAATGTGAAAACAATCCTGTCATTCCTGCGAAAGCAGGAATCCAGACCATCTACGACTCAGAGACAAAGACCTTAAAACCTTTTGAGACTTCAGCCTTGAATCTTGACTCTGCAAGTTTAAATTTTGAATCTTATGACTATGGAACTCTGACACTTCATTTTCTCACCCCCACAAGAATCCACTATAACGGCCGCCTTACTTTTGACCTTGAATTCCATATCCTTATCAGAAACCTCTTAAGAAGACTTTCCCTTCTCTGCTACTTCCACTGTGGTGGCGACCCTTCTGCATGGGATTTCAAGGGGATTATCGAAAAGGCAAAGGAAGTGAAGGTAAAAGAGAAGAATCTGAGGTGGTACGACTGGGAGCGTTATTCGGGAAGACAGGAGACGAGGATGAAGATGGGCGGGTTTCTTGGAGATATAACTTTTGAGGGAAATATAGAACCATTTATGTCTTTGATAAAAGCTGGCGAAGTTTTACACGTCGGTAAAGGGACCGGGTTTGGATTGGGGAAGTACAGGATAGTATAAGAAATATTGCCACAATATTGTTTTCCTTGAAGGGATACTGCAAAAGGTTTATGCTTGACTTATGAAAGAGTCAAAATTCAAAGAAGTCCTTATATTCGTAGCAGGAACTACACCACAGATAATAACGGAGACTAT
>JACRGU010000076.1 GCA_016212245.1 Nitrospirota bacterium | reverse complement strand
TGGCTTGAATACTATTGCACAAAATTTTTGACTGTTGAGCTGAATGTCACTTTTTATAGGCTTCTTGAGAGAGAAACATTTGCAAAATGGTATTCATCCACACCCGAAGGTTTCATCTTTTCTCTTAAGGGAAGCCGGTTCATCACACATGTTAAAAAGCTCAAGGATTGTGCAGAGCCCATTGAGGTCTTCTTTTCAAGGGCGTCTGTACTTAAAGAAAAATTAGGTGTGATTTTATGGCAACTACCACCTGGTTTTGATATGGATTTAGAACGTCTTAAACACTTTCTCGAGGCGATCAGGCCATATCAGGCGAGAAACACATTTGAGTTCAGAAACAAAACATGGATAGACAAAAAAGTCATTAACCTGCTTGAAAAGGAAAACGCAGCGCTCTGTATGGCAGACTGGCCTGAATTCCTTGATAAACTGCCCCTGACAGCCGATTTCGTCTATATAAGGAGGCACGGAGAGGGCGGTAGTTGTGCAACATCGTATAGTACTGAGTCATTAAAGGAGGATGCAAAACGTATCAGGGCGTATTTGAGACAGAAAAAGGGCGTGTTCATTTACTTTAATAACGATGCCAACGGCTATGCTCCAAAAAATGCAGGAGAGCTAATCAGGCTGATAGGCAAAAAGAGATGATTTTACCTACTCCAGTCCAGCCTGTGCCTTTTCCTCTGAGAGATGTATTTCTCAGCAGAGAGTGCAGCAATACAGCCGTGGGATGCGGCAACTACAACCTGTCTTACCGCAGTGCATGTAACATCGCCTGCTGCAAAGACCCCTGAGATTGAGGCCTCCATCATACGGTTCACCTGTATACATCCATCCTCTGTAGTTTCGATTGCACCAGCAAGAAAGTCTATTATAGGTTTGCTTCCATACAGGTAAATAAAGACTCCCGAGAGTTCGAGTTCACTCTCTTTATGCTTAGAATCAATCATCCTGATCTTCTCGACTATGTCGCTACCCTCAATAGCAGTCACACTGTAACCTGATAACACCTTGAGGTTAAGAGCATTAAGGACAGGATGGTCAGCGACCTTGAGTTTCGGGGTGGGGGATATGAGATAGACAGTTTCTGCAAATCTTGTAAGAACTCCGGCCTCTTTCACGGCCTCTTCAGAATTTCCTATAACACAGACTGTCCTCCCCTTAAAAAATGCTGCATCACATGTGGCACAGTAGCTAACTCCCTTCCCGAGAAATTCAGCCTCACCTTTTATACTGGGTTTCCTTCCCATCGAGCCTGTAGCTATAATGACAGCCTTCCCGGTGTATGTCCTTTCCATGGTAATGACCTCTTTTACATCTCCTGATAGATTCACACCCACGACCTGCGTCTCAACATACTCAGCACCAAAACTTATTGCCTGATTTCTAAAGATATCGAGCAGTTCTTTACCTGAAACAGGTTTTGTGAGCCCTGGATAGTTTTCGATCTTACTTGAATAAGCAAGGGCTCCAGCAGTTACTGATTTATCGAGTACAACTGTCTTTAATCTGGCCCTTGATGCATATTGTGCTGCAGTAAGGCCTGCAGGCCCCCCACCGATTATAATAACGTCGTATAGGTTCATATTCCCCTCTAATATCTTTTTATTATATGATAGTATGTATCCCTCTGCGCTGGCCTGAATCCAGCATCCCTTATCGCCCTGATAATATCTTCCTTTGATACCCTGTAACTCACACCTGTAGATGCGACAACATTTTCCTCAATCATAGTAGAACCGAAATCATTTGCCCCGAACCGCAAGGCAACCTGTGCAAGCTTAAGTCCCTGCGTAACCCACGATGCCTGAATGTTCTTAACATTATCGAGATAGAGCCGTGAGAGGGCAAGAATCCTCAAGTATTCAACGGCAGTAGCAGCATAGAGTTCGGAGTTCGGAGTTCGGAGTTTTGTTTGGTCATTGGTTATTGGACATTGGTCATTGGTTTCTACTAATGACTGTTGACCATTGACTATTGACTGTTGACTGAGTTCTGTATTCCCCGGCTGGAAACTCCAGGGGATAAATGCTGTAAAACCACCAGTCTTATCCTGAAGTCTCCTGATAACGTCCAGGTGCTCTATAATATCCTCCAGTTTCTCGATACTCCCGAACATCATTGTTGCAGTCGTCTTCATGCCAAGCCTATGTGCTTTCTCCATGACCTCAAGCCATCTATTAGACCTGATCTTCCTCGGACTGATGACCTCCCTTACCCTGTCAGATAGGATTTCTGCACCACCTCCGGGAATGGAGTCAAGCCCCGCATTTCTTAAGATTCTTAATGTCTCTTGAATGGTGAGGTCTGAGGAATCAGCAATGTAACAGATCTCAGGAGGGGAAAAGCCATGAATGTTTATATCAAACCTCTTCTTTATCTCATTCAAAAGGTCTATGTAATAACTCAGGCCGAGTTCTGGATGAAGTCCTCCCTGAAGGAGTATCTGTGTGCCTCCTAACTCTACGGTTTCTTCAATCTTTGTGAAGAGTTCATCCCTCTCTAATAGATATGCCTCCGGGTCATCTTCATCTCTCCAGAAGGCGCAGAATCTGCACCTGTTTATACAGATATTTGTATAGTTGATATTCCTGTCAACAATGAATGTGACAGTACCTTCAGGGTGTAGCCTTTTTCTTATGTCATCAGCCATCCGGCCGAGTTCAAGCAAATCAACATTTTTGAGAAGCCTCAAGCCCTCTTTTTTCGTAAGATGTGAGCTGTGATTAGTGTTTTTCACTTTTCACTTCTCTATAGAATGAATCCCTTTCAACAGGAATCCTACCTGCCATTTTTATTAGATGTATTAGTTGTTCCTCTGTCATTGATTCACCAGTCGTGGCGCCTGCAGAATGAGTAATCTTCTCCTCGACAATGGTACCGTCCAGATCATCTGCACCAAAAAGAAGTGCAAGCTGTGAAATCTTTTCACCGAGCATAATCCAGTATGCCTTGATATGCTGGAAATTATCGAGTACAAGCCTGCTGACCGCAATAGTCTTAAGGTCATCAATGCCTGATGAGTAAAAACCCCCTATCTCTGTATTCTTTGGATGATATGATAGAGGGATGAATGCCTGAAACACTCCTGTCCTATCCTGAAGTTCCCTCAGTCTAAGAAGGTGGTCAACACGATGTCCATAGTTTTCAATGTGTCCGTATAGCATTGTTGCATTCGTCTTAATGCCTATCATGTGTGCTGTCTCCATCACCTCAAGCCATCTTTCCCCAGAAATCTTCTCGGGGCAGAGACGGCTCCTTACATTGCTATCAAATATCTCAGCGCCTCCTCCTGGCATCAGGTCAAGGCCGTGTCTTTTAAGGGCAAGCAGTATCTCTTTCAGTCCGAGGCGGCTGATTCGGGACATATAATCTATCTCGACTGCAGTGAATGCCTTTATACGAATCTCAGGGAAATTCCTCTTTATGGTTGAAAGCATCTCGAGGTAGTATTCGAATGGCCAGTCAGGATGAAGCCCCCCAACGATATGAACCTCTCTAAATGAGTGACGAGT
>JACRGU010000075.1 GCA_016212245.1 Nitrospirota bacterium | reverse complement strand
TGTAAAGAGATATGCTGATAATAATGGTGATGGTACACCAGACACCCTCATTGATACAGTGCCTATCAGTAGTATAAACACCCTCTGGGAGGCAGGGAAGGTTCTATGGGATAGAAACCTCTCTACAAATCCAAGAACAATAAAGACAACAATAGACGGCACCAATATGATAGATTTTTCCACAACAAATGCCTCTACACTGAGACCATATTTAAGGGCATCTACAGACGCAGAGGCTTCAAACATAATTAACTATATAAAGGGGACAGATATCACTAACTACAGGTCAAGGACTATTACAATCAGCGGGACATCAAATGTATGGAAACTCGGAGATATTGTCCACTCAACACCTACGACTGTATCAAAACCAGCAGAAAACTATGACCTCTTATATAAAGATTCAACCTATACTACATTCAAACAGCAGTATGCAAGAAGAAGGCATGTCGTATATGCTGGTGCAAATGATGGCATGCTGCATGCCTTTAATGCTGGATTTTTCGACAGCGCAAATCACAAGTTCTGGCGTAACTATTCAGGCGGTACATATTCAGATACCGGCCCCCTCCTCGGTGAGGAGCTCTTCGCCTTTATACCCCAGAGCCTCCTTCCACACCTGAAATGGCTTACAGATACTAACTACACACATGTCTATTATGTTGACTTAAAGCCAAAGGTGGTGGATGTGAGGATTTTTACCCAGGATAGCACACACCCGAATGGCTGGGGCACTGTGCTTATAGGAGGAATGAGGTTCGGAGGTAAAGAGATATGCGTCTCAGATACTGCATTTACAGGTGGTAGTCAAACATTTTACTCTGCATATTTCGCCCTCGATATTACAAACCCGGAAGACTCAGTTAGTTACGGCAAACTCCTCTGGACATTCACCCATACAGACCTTGCACTCACAACATCCTATCCTGCAGTCCTCAGGACAGGGCTGAGAGATCAAGCAGGGACATGGCATGTTGTATTCGGCTCAGGCCCAACAGCCTATGATGGTTCAAGCACAAAGGCAGGGAATATATTTGTTGTTAATCTATCAACAGGGGCCCTCGCAAGGGAATTCACCGACTCTGCATTAATGACGAGGGCATTTATGGCAGACACAATGACTGTGGATGTTAACATGGATTACCAGGTTGATGTGATATACATAGGAAACACATACTGTGACTCTGCCTCAGGATGCACAAGCTCAACATGGAAAGGTAAGATGTACAGGATTGATACAAGTGGAAACGATTCAACTCCAAGCACAGATCCAGGCAATTGGGTATTAACAACCTTCTATGACCCAGGGCAACCTGTAACCTCTGCACCTGCTGCAGCACTGGATGACCTGTCTAATTTATGGATATTCTTTGGCACAGGCAGGTTTTTATCTACTGACGACAAATCATTTGGCACTACTGATAAGTGGAGTTTCTACGGGATTAAGGACCTGTGCAAGCCATGGATGAATACAGTAATATGTACCCAGATGCCGCTTACTGATTACCCTCTTTTCGATGCATCAAATGTTGTTGTAAGCACAGACCAGACTGTAACAGGTGCAGAGGCAGGTGCAGGTGGCACATTCAGTGGAATGGTGAATTTAATCAATAGCTATAGAGGTGGCTGGTATGTAAACTTTGCAACTGCTGGAGAGAGGTCACTCTTTAAACCACTTGTGCTCGGTGGTCTGGTGATCTGGACAACATATATCCCGAGTACAGACCTCTGTGCCTTTGAGGGTTCGGGCCGATTGTATGCGACTTATTACAAGACAGGGACTGCTTATTATCAGTATGTCTTTGAGCAGACAGGCACTACTGTCCTCAGAGATATAAGTCTCGGAACAGGGGTTCCTTCTTCACCTGCTGCTACGGTAACAGGTGAGAGCACTATAATGGGCTTTGTGCAGCAGAGCTCAGGAGCTATTGTCCAGATTGAACAGACAACACCTTCTGCTGTGAAAAGTGGCTTTGCAGGCTGGAAACAGGAGATTATTCCTTGAGATACCTCCCCGTGAGGTTGCAAAAAAAAGGGCGAGGGGCAAGTCCCCGACGCAAGCTCAAAAGAAGATATATACTCATCACGCCGTATGTATTACTTGGTGCTATTATCCTGATTATTTTGTTTTCTACAGTAGTTAAAAAGTCGTCACAGAAACAGAGTGTACCCATCCCTTCAGCCGTTTCAGGCACAATTCCTTATGTTATTGAGATAAAACCTACTGCACCCCAGAAAGGTGATATCATTGGTGTAGATGTTCGTGGCATATCTCCTGAGGAGTTATCATATCAATGGATAGTAAATGATATAGAGATCGCTGGAGCTAATTCCCGTACATTTAGTGAGCCTGTAAATAAAGGTGCTAGACTGAAGGTTCGGATTACTTTTAAAGGGAAAGCCGAAAGCTATATTTCAAAAGAAGTCATAGTTAAAAACACCCCACCTGAGATACTATCAGCTAAACTCAGCCCGAATGGCCCTAAAAAAGGAGATACAATAAAAGTAACAGTAGATGCCCCTGACAGAGATGGAGACAGCGTGAGTTTTAAGTATGAATGGTTTAAGAATGGTGAACCTATAACAGGCAAAGACGCTGACACATTAGATGATGTGGTTTTTTCGAGAGGAGACAAGATCTCAGTGAGTATCAAGCCATTTGATGGTGAAGAATATGGAAGAACAATAAATGTCTATGAGGTTATTGCCAATTCACCCCCTGTAATAAAAGAAGGGAAATCGAGCCTTGATAATGGAGTATATACTCTGACCCTGAATGGTCATGACCCTGATGGAGATACATTAACTTATAGCCTGAAACAGGCGCCAAAGGGTATAGAGATAAATCCATCAACAGGCATGATAACATGGAGGCCAAGGCCTGAAGATGCAGGTGTGCACAACATACTTGTCTCTGCCGCTGACGGCCATGGAGGAGAGGTACAGGCAGGGTTTTCTATCTCAATTAAATAACTTCAACAGATAATTTACACTGCCCCCAACAAGGACAGCAAACGGTATTATCAAGGCAAACATTAATGCAGCCGTCTTTATTCCCCTCTCTTTTATAATCATAAAGAAGTTCGCAAGACACGGCACAAACAGTGTCAATGTTACAAGGCTTACAATCACCTGATTTTCATTCAGAAGCCCCTGTCTTGACAGGTCAAACAGGCCAGCAGCACCATAGTCCCTTCTAAGGAATCCCATAAGAAATGCCTCTGTTGTCTTTGCCGGAAGCCCGAGAAAGAGTTCGACAACAGGAGATGCGGCTACCTCTAGCCATCCGAGGAGCTTTATCCTATCGAATGCAAAAAGGATTACAGTTCCGAGCACGAAGAGGGGCACTGCCTCTTTCAGATACCATTCGATTCTGCTGAGTGTTTTAATAATAATATTCCCCATCCTTGGAAATCTTATCGGTGGCAGCTCCATGAAGAAATCCGGCTCCTCTCCTATCACTATCTTTGATGCAAGGTAGCCTGCAAGAATAAAAATCAGCATTATACAACCTGCCCACCACAATGTTGCCCTTATAGAAAGGGGGCCTAACATCCCAAATATTACGCCGAGTTGTGCAGAACATGGGATTGTGAGTGCTATAAGAAATGTTGCAATGACCCGTTCCCTCTTTGTCTCAAGTATCCTTGTCGTCATCGTAGCCATTGTGCCACAACCGAGGCCAAGGACCATGGGTAAGACGGCCTTACCATTCAAGCCGAGAAACCTGAATGCCCTGTTTGAAATCACAGCGATCCTCGGAAGATAGCCGCTGTCCTCAAGGAATCCAAAGGCCATAAAGAATGTCGCTGTTATGGGGAGAATGATACCTACAGCATAGGTCAGAGCCATTGTGAATATCCCGTACTCACCTACAAACAAATCCTGTATAAAGGCAATCGGGATGACCGCCCTTACAGTCTTTTCTATCGCAGGATTTAGATACCTCCCGAATATGAGCTCCTCAAGAAAATCTACAAGAATGCCTGCACCAAGCTCCCCCACAAACATATAGAACCCAGACAGGACAAGTAGCAGGAATGGGACTCCAGCCACAGGGTGCATTGTCCATCTGCCGAGTCTCTGTGCAAAGAAACCAGCCTCAGGTGGACCTTTTTTAAGGACATGTTTGATTATTTCCTCTGCAAGTTTAATCCTGTTATGACCGATTACATGTATTAACGGTTCCTTAAAACTTGATTGTGCCTCATCCCTCAGTTCCTCTATCTTTCTGATGGCATCAGGCTTTAAGTTCGCCATCAGCCAGTCTTTGAGTGTCTCATCACCTGAAAGTATCATGAGGGCTATTGATCGCTTTGAGATGTTTGTGTCTAAAAGAAATTTCGATATCTTCTTTACATACTCTTCTATGATATCTCCATAGTTTGTGTTTATAGAAGGATGTCGAGGGTTTAAAATAGCCTCTTTCAGTTTTGAAATGCCTTTTCTCTGCGGGGCAACCGTAGTTATGACCTCTATATTCAATAGTGCACTCAGCCTGTGGTAATCTATCTCTATCCCACTTGCCCTTGCCTCATCCTCCATGTTCAGGTCAAGGATACATGAAAGTTCCATCTCTGATAGTTGTATTAATAACATCAGTGCCCTCTTCAGGTTCTTCGTATCTGCAACGAGGGTTACAACATCAGGTTTATCCTTTAAGAGTATATCCCTCGTCACCCTTTCATCCTCGCTCATAGGGATCAGGCTGTTCACCCCTGGTAAATCTATTACCGTGAATCTCTTATCACCGATTGCAATATTGCCATATGTGACCTCTACAGTTGTGCCTGGATAGTTTGAAACAGTCACATACTTACCGGTAAGAAGTCCAAAAATAACGCTCTTGCCAACATTCGGGTTACCGAGGAGCACTACCCTTTCGTATTTATCCCGTTGATAATATCTACGGGATTTATGGTCTTTCTTTTTATACTCTGTTATCTTCTTTTCTTCTGGCATTTCTTACAGTATCCTCGACACGCCCGCATATCAAACATATCATATATCAGTACAAATTTTACATTTTTAAAATATTTATGCTATGGTTTTATAACTTAGAGTGGAGGCTTATTTATGATAAGGAAGATTGTCCTTGCCTACTCCGGAGGTCTGGACACCTCTGTGGCAATAAGATGGCTGAAGGAAAGGTATAACGCAGAGATAATCGCCTTCTGTGCTGACCTCGGTCAAGGGGAAGACCTTAAGGTAATAAAGGAGAAGGGATTAAAGACAGGTGCATCAAAGGTCTATATAGAAGACCTGAAGGAGGAGTTTGTAAAAGACTATGTGTTCCCGATGCTCCGTGCAAATGCAGTTTATGAGGGCTCATATCTGCTCGGGACATCTATAGCAAGACCTCTTATCGCAAAGAAACAGATCGAGATTGCAGATATGGAAGGGGCTGATGCTGTTGCGCATGGCGCCACAGGAAAAGGCAATGACCAGGTAAGGTTCGAACTCACCTATTATGCACTCAGGCCTGATATAAAGGTTATAGCGCCGTGGAGGGACTGGCCATTTAATTCAAGGCAATCACTTATAGAGTATTCAGAAAAGCATGGTATTGCTGTTACAGCCACAAAGGAGAAACCTTTTAGCACTGACAGAAACCTTTTTCATATCAGCTATGAAGGAGGAATACTTGAAGATCCATGGGCCGAACCACCATCTGATATGTACACAATGATAACACCTCCTGAGAAGGCGCCTGACAGGCCAGTTTATATTGATATCTCTTACGAGGAAGGGAATCCTGTTGCCTTAAATGGTGAAATCATGTCACCTGCAACTCTTTTAGCAAATCTGAATTCTATTGCAGGAGAACATGGAGTTGGAAGGGTTGACATCGTTGAAAACAGATATGTTGGTATGAAATCCAGGGGTGTCTATGAAACACCTGGTGGTACTGTGCTCCATATAGCTCACAGGGCAGTGGAGTCATTAACCCTCGACAGGGAGATAATGCACTTCAGGGATTCTCTTATAACACGTTATTCTGAGCTTATATATTATGGATACTGGTTTTCTCCTGAGAGAAAGGCTATCCAGAACCTTATAGATGATATACAGAGAGATGTTACAGGCACTGTCAGGGTTAAACTGTATAAAGGCAACTGTTATGTTGTCGGGAGAAAATCTCCGAATTCACTCTATCACCCAGAACTCGCGACATTCGAGGCAGAAGATGTGTATAACCAGAAGGATGCAGAAGGGTTTATCAAACTTAATGCCTTGCGGTTGAAATTAAGGAAATTAAAAATTTAGCATGTCAGATCCGAGGTATTGGATTGCACTATCAATGGTGCCAGATATAGGGCCTGCTTCGTGCAGGAGTCTACTTTCTGTCTTTGGCACACCCGAAGGTATATTCAATGCAGGACTTGATGACCTCCTTTCTGTTGAAGGGATAGGGGTATACAGGGCAGAAAATATAAAGAGATTTTCATCATGGAAGGATGTGGAGAAACAGATCAGGATTTTAGAGAAAAAAGGGATTAAGGTTATAAGGTTTGGTGATCCCTCATATCCGGAGATGCTCAGGGAGATCGAGGATGCCCCCATTGTCATCTATACAAAAGGCGATATGCAACCCGAAGACCGTTACTCAATAGCAATAGTCGGCTCACGCAAACCAACACCATATGGAACATCAGTTACAGAAAAAATCTCTGAAGAGCTTGCATC
>JACRGU010000073.1 GCA_016212245.1 Nitrospirota bacterium | reverse complement strand
TAGGAGACTACCCTTTCGCTCATTCTCGCCCCGCACTATAACATAGTGCAGGGCTCCGAGGTGAATTCCGATAAATCGGAATTCAAAACCGCTCAAGGGTAGTCTCCTGCCTACAGTGAATAGATTTTTTTATGAATGTCAGGATAGATGAGGAGCTCTGCATTGGTTGCGGGTCATGTCAGGAAATATGTCCTGCTGTCTTTCACCTTAATGAAGAGATTGGCAAATCAGTAGTTATAGACCCTGAGGCGTGTGAGTTTGTTGGATGCTGTGAGGCTGCAGCTGAGAACTGCCCTGTAGAGGCGATTACAATAGAATGAAGAATCAGGAGATTACAAGGATTTTTAATGACATCGCAGACCTGCTCGAGATAAAGGGTGAAAACCCCTTCAGAATAAGGGCCTATAGACGCGCAGCACAGAATATAGAGGGACTTTCCAGAGATGTTGCCGAGACACCAAAGGATGAGCTCATAAAGGTCCCTGGAATCGGACAGGATCTCGCAGGCAAGATAGAAGAGTATGTCAGAACAGGAAGACTACAGTTTTACGAAGACCTAAAGAAAGAGGTCCCTGAAGGCCTCAGCATACTTCTTTCAGTTCCCAGCCTTGGCCCGAAAACAGCAAAGCTCTTGTTTGAGAAATTAAAAGTAAGGGATATAGAGACCCTTGAACAGCTTGCCAGGGAACATAAACTTAGAGGGCTTCCAGGCATAAAGGAAAAGACAGAGGAGAATATACTCAAAGGGATCGAGATGCTGAAAAGGGGTATGGAGAGACAACCCCTCGGGAAGGTTCTGCCTCTTGCAAATGATATCCTCGAACACCTGAAAAGAAAGGCCTCTGTTAAAAAACTGAGCCTTGCTGGAAGCTTGAGAAGATGGAAGGATACGATTAAGGACATAGATATACTCGCCACATCAGAAAATCCTAAGGAGGTGATGAATGCCTTTGTACACCTGCCTCATGTTAAGGATGTGCTGGCGCATGGGCCAACAAAATCTTCTGTCATAATTCATGAGGGGCTGCAGGTTGACCTTCGTGTTGTTGAGGAGGATAGTTTTGGTGCTGCACTGGCATACTTTACAGGGAGTAAGGCACATAACATAAGGTTGAGAGAGATGGCTATGAGAGGAGGCCTCAAGATAAATGAATATGGGATATTCAGGGAAAGGGATGAGAAGAAGTTAGGTGGGAAAGAAGAAGAGGACATATATAGGATTCTGGGCCTTCCATACATCCCACCAGAGCTAAGGGAGGACACAGGCGAGGTAGAGGCTGCTATTGAGGGAAGGCTGCCGAAGCTCATTGAGCTCAAGGATATAAAGGGAGATCTCCATGTTCACAGTAAATGGAGTGATGGGAGTCATGATTTTGAGGAGCTGATAGATGAGGCCAGGAAGAGGGGATATGAATATATAGCAATAACAGACCATTCAAAGGGTCTCGTTATAGCGAGGGGACTGAACGAAGAGAGACTGATGGAAGAGAAGAAGGAGATAGATGCAATAAATAAAAGATTAAGGGGGTTCAGGCTGATTGCTGGCATCGAGGTAGATATAAGGAGTGATGGACATATGGATCTTACTGATGATGTTCTTAAGAAGATGGATATCGTTGTTGCCTCAATTCATTCAGGTTTTAGGCAGAGTAGAGAGCAGCTGACAAAGAGACTGGTCTCTGCCATGAGAAACCCTTATGTCACAATTATCGCCCATCCGACTGGCAGATTAATTGGAGAAAGAGATTCTTATGATGTTGATATGGATGAGATTCTTAAGGTGGCTAAAGAAACAAGGACGGCTATCGAGATTAATGCATACCCACTCAGACTGGATCTAAATGATGTATATGCAAAGATGGCAAAGGAGATGGGGATACCAATAGTAATAAGCACAGATACACATGTAACTAACCAGTTCGTCTACATGGCCTATGGAGTCTCAATAGCCAGAAGGGGCTGGCTTGAGAAGAGGGATGTCTTGAACACAATGAGCTATAAGTTTCTTAGAAAGACATTGCAGAAATAAGAGATAGTGGCATAATAATTGCTTGTAAAAATTATTTAGACAATCCTGAGGAATTTTGTAATAATTAAATAAAGAAGATGAAAAAAGAGATATTTATTTACGAAGAGGATAAGGATACCCTGAGATTTCTGAGGTCCTTCTTTAGAGGAAGGGATGATTATTCAGCCCACTTTATAAAAAGAGATGAGAAGGCCTTAAGGAGGGAACTTGTAGAGAAAAGGCCTGCTGCCGTGATTGTTAATAGTCCTGATGGGCTTGAGCATATAAATCCTTCAGAGGTTGAATGCCCTGTAATAGCTATGATATCCGGTAATGTAACCAATGGCATTCGTTCTGTGGTTAAAGCTGGTGTGGAATATTATCTACTTAGCCCGTTCTATAAGGAAGACCTTGAATATAAACTCAAGGTAGCCATAGAGAGAAAGATCTGGTTTGAGAACCTTTACAGGGAAAAGAAAGACCTCGAGGCCCTTATAGAGCTTACATATCTTGTTTCATCAACCCTCAACCCGAAAGAGGTACTTTATCTTGTTGTGAAAAAGATACCAGAGATAATAAATGTGACACGATGTTCTATGATCAGTATGGGTGTTGAGGAGCAGAGATACGCATATGTTGTCTCGACATTCGAAGACCCGAAGATCACTAATATAAGGCTTGACCTCCAGAAATATCCTGAGATAAGAAAGGCCCTTACCCTAAAAAAGCCAGTAATTATAAAAGATGCGATGAAGGACCCCATAATGAAAGAGGTAAGGGATATAATAGCGCCGATAGGTATTCGCTCTATTGTGGTGATACCTATGGTCTTTCGTGATGAAATCATAGGCACATTGTTCCTGAGGACATCGAGGGCAGGTCACACCTTTACAGAAAGAGAGATAAAGCTATGCACTGCTATCGCAAATGCATCTGCAAATGCCCTTTATAATGCCTTCCTGTATGATAGAGTTGAGAAAGAGAAGACGAGGCTCGAGAGGCTCGCTATTACCGATTACCTGACAGGAATCTATAACATCAGGTATTTCTACAACAGAATTGACGAGGAATTCAGCAGGGCAGGGAGATACAATATTCCATTAGGTTGTATGATGTTCGATATAGACTACTTCAAAAAGATAAATGATACCTATGGTCACAGGGTTGGTGATATCGTCCTCAGGGAATTTGCACAGCTCGTGAAAAGGCATACGAGGAAGCCTGATATCCTTGCCAGATATGGGGGCGAAGAGTTTATAATGCTTCTGCCAGAGACATCTATGAAAGGTGCTATAGCCGAGGCCAAGCGACTCAGGAAAGTAATAAAGGAACATCAATTTAAGAGCCTCAAGGAAAAGAGAGAAATTACTGTAAGTATAGGTATAGCATGCAGTCCTGATGAAAAGATAAAGAGCTGTGATGACCTTATCACCCTTACTGATGATGCCCTGTTTACAGCTAAGAATAGAGGACGCGATCAGATTGTCGTATATCCCCCCTTAGAAGAAAGTGAGAAGTAAGAACTTAGAAGTAAGAAGTAGGAAGTGGTAAACAGGGGTTTATAAATTTTTTCACTTCTTACTTTTTACTTTTCACTTCCTACTTTTAGGTTATTATGGATATCATTACCTCTCATATTAACGCTGACTTTGATTCTCTTGCCTCAATGGTTGCTGCAAAGAAGCTGTATAATGAAGCGCAGATTGTCTTTCCAGGCTCTCAGGAAAAGAAGCTGAGAGATTTTATAGGGGTATTTCAACCGGTTGATATAAAGCGTATAAAAGACATTGACCTTTCAAAGGTCACAAGGCTGATCATAGTTGATACAAAGATACCAGGCAGGATTGGCCCCTTTGCAGAATTGCTTTCCAACAAAGGCATCAAGATACATATCTACGACCACCACCCATTCAATAAAGGTGATATCAGGGGAGAGGTCGAGAAGATTGAAAGTGTAGGGGCAACCGCAACCATCTTTACAGAGATATTGAAAAGCAGAAAAATACATTTGACACCCATGGAGGCGACCATACTCACCTTAGGAATATATGAGGAGACAGGGTGTCTGCTTTTCCCTTCAACGACAGGGCGAGACCTCCTTGCTGTTTCATATCTTCTGAAAAAGGGTGCAAACCTTAATATTGTTTCAAGCTTTTTAAAAATGGAATTGAGCATAGAAGAGCTTGACCTCCTGAATGAGCTTGTCCGCTCATCAAAGGAGATGGTTATACATGGAATAAGGATAATGGTGGCAAAGGCATCCCGTGATAGTTATTTCGGAGATGCGGCTCATCTTGCCCACAGGATGATGGATATAGAAGATATTGACGCGGTAATAGTCATGCTTAGCATGGAAGGAAAGATGTTAATAGTTGCAAGAAGCAGGGTCTCAGAGCTTGATGTATCAGAGGTGATGAAGGAATTCGGAGGAGGAGGTCATCCAACAGCAGCCTCAGCTACCATTAAGGAGGCTTCACTCGAGGTCATTGAGGACAGATTAACAAAACTCCTCTATGGATGTGTAAAGCCTGGCAAGGTTGCATCCGATATAATGACACGGCCTGTTATCAGTATACAGTGGGATAGTCCTATCAAAGAGGCCGAGGCAATGATGACAAGATATGGGGTTAATGTCCTGCCAGTCCTGAGAGAAGGAAGATATGCAGGTGTGATATCACGAGAGATCGTGGAGAAGGCTATTTTCCATGGTTTTGGGAAAAACAGGGTGATAGAATTCTCCACAACAGATGCCACAACCGTAGGCCCTCATACTCCAATCAGGGAGATAGAGACCATGATGATTGAGCAGAACCAGAGGTTCATGTCTGTTATAGAAAATGGCAGAATTGTTGGTGCAATAACGAGGACAGACCTGTTGCGTACACTTTATGAGGAGTTTCTGAGACGCAGAAGGATAGAAAAAACAGTTGCCAGAGAAAAACCGACAGAAGGGAGGAGTCTGTCTTCGTGGATGAAAGATAGGTTCCCTCCAGATATTTACAACCTCCTCAAGCTCTCAGGGGAGGTAGCAGACGAGCTCAATTTTAATGCATACCTTGTTGGTGGTTCAGTAAGGGACCTGTTACGCGGTGAGGAAAATCTTGATATTGACATCGTTATAGAAGGTGATGGAATTGTGTTCGCAAAGATATTTGGTGAAAGGCTGAATGCGAGGGTAAGGACGCACCAGAGATTTGGTACTGCCCAGGTTATCACAGATAAATTAAGACTTGATATTGCAACAGCCAGAACCGAATACTACGAATCACCTGCAGCACTTCCGAAGGTCGAGATATCGTCAATTAAGAAAGACCTCTACAGGAGAGACTTTACAATAAATACATTTGCCATAAAATTAAATCCGAAGGATTTCGGGCTCCTTATAGATTTTTTTGGTGGCCAGCGTGATTTAAGAGAGAAAACGATCAGGGTCCTCCATAACCTCAGTTTTATCGAAGACCCTACAAGGGCATTCAGGGCAATCAGATTTTCTGAAAGGTTTGGATTTAAGATCAGCAAACATACGGAAAATCTCATAAAGTCAGCAATAAAGATGAATCTCTTTGAAAGGCTTTCAGGCTCCAGGCTTTATGAAGAACTCCTTCTTTCATTTAATGAGACTGAACCAGTCAAAACCCTGAAGAGGCTTTCAGATTTTGACCTCCTGAAGGTTATACACCCGAACCTTATATTCAATGAGGAGCTTGAGGCAACACTCAAGTCAATGCATGAGACCCTATCATGGTTTAACTTCCTGTTTCTTGAAGAAAGGCCTGACAGGGGGATTTTATACTTAATGGCCCTGCTGTCTGGATTGAAGAATGATGAGGTTAAGGCAGCTATAGAAAGGCTATCTACGCCACCAAGGTCAGGTGTTATGATTATCAAGAACATGTCTCAGTCGAGGGAAGTACTGAGAAGGCTTCCTCTGAAGGACCCTGTTGAGATATACGATCTCCTCAGCAACCTCAGTCTCGAGGCACTTCTCTTCTCGATGGCTGTAAGTAAGGATCGAGAGAAACAAAAGGCGATATCCCAGTATCTCACCGAACTAAGAAAGGTAAAGCCACTCCTGAAAGGAGACGACTTAAAGGATATGGGTATCCAGCCAGGGCCTGTTTATGCAAAGATTCTCAAGGAACTCCTCGAAGAAAAACTGAGAGGCCGTTTGAAGTCTCGGGAAGATGAGGAGAGGTTTGTTCGTCACTCTGGTTGAAACCTGCCTTCGAGTTTTTTCATGAGCTGATCCATGGTTGTATATTCAAGGTCTTCAAGTCCGAGTCTATGTGGTTCGAATGGCCCGTGATGCCTGAGATAGTCTGCTATCTCATTCGCCTTCCTTCTTGCCTCATCAAATGCAGGGTCGTCAAATAAATCCCTCGGCCCTATAAGTTTTCCATTACAGAGCTGGAAACCTGCAGCAATAACCCTCGGGGGGCCATCAAATCTTGATGGATTTGCCTCATAGAATGCAACAGGCATAAGGGGCCCATGATGTGAGCCACGCATCCATCCCTCGACTATATGGCTAAAGGCAAATGGCTCGAGCACCTCTCCAACTGCAGGCAGCCCTGCTTGGCATCTGACAATCAGAACAGGGTCATCTTTTCCAACATATTTCCCGGCAATAAGGCTGAGTTTCTGTGTGGATGCTGCTGCTGCAATCATTCCATCTTTCCTATAGACAGCCCTTATTATGAACCTCCTCATTGCACCAATAAACATTAATAGGTCGTATATCTCTTCAGGACATGAGAAGGTAATCTTCTTGTGTTCATATACATCCACAACCTCAAATATAAAACCGTCATGCATTGTCGGGTCTATAACAAGGCCAGCAGTATTGAATGGGTCGGCGAAGATTTCATATAAGGGCAGGTTCCATGCGCCAGGAGATGTCTTATCAGCCATAAAGATAACTATTGGCTCGCTCTTCCTTTCCTCAAACTCCATCTCTGCAACACCAGGCCCCATGCCTTTAACAGTTCCAGTGAAGGCATCACTGAGAAGGTCCTGACCTGCCCCATAGAGCTTCAGTTCTTTTGCAACCTCAGTACATGCAACAAAGGTGTTCCATGCAAGCTTGTGTATATTCTCGGCATCCACACCATGCTTATGAGTCATGATGAGTTCAAGGTCATCACCACACCTTGTCACATGGAAATCAATAAGCATTCCCTTCTCTTGAGCATTAGATAATTTCTCCTTTGCTGTCTCGATAAGGTCAGTATGAATACTCGAATGTCCAACATAACCCCCAACATCAGCCTTAATAACGCTTAATGTTATCCTGTCAGTCATGATACCTCCTTTTATTTTTTTAGAGTCTTTCCAATCCTTCGTTCTATTGATTTTACCTTCTCATCTATCCTGTTGGGCTTCCCCTTCCTGTCATCTATGGATATAGTTGTGAGTGCCCTCTCTCCAGTCTTCATCACAATCCCGTGGCATTTCTTGATAAGTTTCATTATCTCATCCCATTCACCCTCGATAACTGTGCCCATGGGATTAATCTTATAAGGAAGTCCACTTGCATCAACTATCTTTAATATCTCAGCAAGCTGATCCCCAATGCTGTTGCCAACACCTATTGGTATGATACTGAATTCTATAAGCATAACCCCTCCTTTCTTTAGTACCAATTATGTATCGTCATTCCCGTGAAAACGGGAATCCAGTTCATTTTGTATAGTTCCCTGCTCCCTGCTTCCGCAGGGACAAGTTTCGCAGAGCTTGCCCCGTACTTGATACGGGGGACAGCACCTGGATTCCTGCTTATGCAGGAATGACAAAAAAGAATAAAATCGCAGGATATCCCCACGTTTTACTGATCACAATATGTCTCTATTGACTGATAGAATAGCAAAAAGATTTCTAAAAAAAAAGGGTATAATAAAACTCTTTACCTGGAAAAAAGATTTATGTTATCTTTTTAACCCTACCTCAACTCTGGTGTCCCGATGAGTAAAGGAGGAAAGGTTCTTGGAGTTATAGTTATAAATTTAATAATGAGGGCGATTCTCAAATCGCCCCTCTTATTCAGAAAGGAGTTCTCAGGAAATGTTAATTATAGGAGAAAAATTAAGCATAATAGCCAAGAGGGTCAGAGAAGCTATGATGAAAAGAGATAAAGGCCCAATACAAGAGATTGCGACTTCCCAGTGGAAGGCTGGTGCAGGGATGATAGATGCTAATATAGGCCCGGCAGAAGACGGTGGAGGGGAATTGATGGAATGGATGGTTACGACTATACAGGAGGTTGTCCCTCTTCCTATATGTCTTGACACAACAAATTATAGTGCGATAGAGGCTGGTCTCAAGGTCCATAACAGCCAGTGGGGAAGGCCTCTGATAAACTCCACATCAAATGACCCTGAGAGATTTCCAATACTCGAACTTGCAGCAAGATATAATGCCCAGATAATCGGGCTTACAGTTGGTAAGGGCGGACTACCTGCAGATGCAGAGGAGAGGGCTGCTATCGCAGCAGAGATTATGGCGAGGGCTATGGAATACGGGGTTCCACTTGAAGATTTATACTTGGACCCTCTTGTACTGCAAATAGCAACATCCCAGGACCATGCATTGAAGGTTATTAAAGCAATAAGGATGTTCCAGGAGCTTAATGACCCGCCGATGAAGACAGTGGTCGGCCTTAGTAATGTATCCAATGGTTGTCCAAAGCAATTGAGACCGATACTGAACAGTTATTTTCTTTCTCTATTAATGTATGAAGGGCTTACCGCTGCCATAGCAGACCCTCATGAGATAGCACCAACAGTAAAGACTATAGATGTGATACTGGGTAAGACACTTTATGCCCATTCGTATCTGGAAATGTAAATAAGTGAGAAGTGAGAAGTGAGAAGTAACTGGAGGTAAGGATGGCTTTTGCACCGCCCAAAGAGACATATTCTGGAAAAGTTTATGCGGTAACAATCGGTACAGGCGAAAATACAATTACCTTTGGAGAGGAAAATGTCCTTCCATTCCATACCTTTGAAGGTATAACGCCAAACAGACCTATTATTGCATATGAGATACAGGATGTTCCTCCAATTGACTGGCCTGAGAATGTACAGAAGCCATATGAGGGTATTTCGAATGACCCTGTATCATGGGCTAAATTCTGTCAAGACAATCTGAAGGCAAATGCAATAGCCTTAAGACTTATCGGCACACACCCTGACAGGGAAAATCGTTCGCCTGAAGATGCAGCAAAGACTGTCAGAGATGTCCTTTCTGCAATAGATGTCCCTTTGATAATAGTTGGTAGCAACCACGCTGAAAAAGATGCACCTGTCTTGGTTGCTGCAGCAGAGGCTGCAAAAGACAGAAACTGTATTATAGGTAAGGCGCAGGAGGCTAATTATAAGACGATTGTTGCTGCTGCAATGGCAAATAATCACAAATTAATTGCCATGTCAGAGCTTGATATAAACCTATCCAAACAGCTTAATATATTAATTACACAGATGGGCTTTGACAGAGAGAGATTAATTACAGACCCGATGTGTTCAGCTCTCGGATATGGCCTTGAATATACCTATTCGGTTATGGAGAGGATAAGGCTTGCTGCCCTTACACAGAATGATGTAACAATGCAGCCACCAATGTTAGGTGACATAGGGATGTATGTCTGGAAGGTGAAGGAGACACAGGCCTCTGAAACAGATGTACCTCAGTGGGGTTCTACAGAGGAGAGGGGAATAACATGGGAGGCTGTTACAGCAATAGCCTTGCTTATAGCAGGTGCAGAGCTCCTTATAATGAGGCATCCGAGGGCCATTGAGGCAGTGGAGAAGGTGATTGAGGAACTGATTTAATGATAAATTCTAAATTCGAAATACTAAATCCTAAACAAATTGGTATTCGATATTGTTTAGAATTTCGTGCTTAGGGGGTTTATATCATAACATCGTATACTATAGGGAACACTTTTCGTCATTCCTGCGAAAGCAGGAATCCAAAAGAAAGGTTCTGGATTCCGTGTCAAGCACGGAATGACATTTTCTGGTCAATAACAAAGAGAATATTGCAGGTTTACT
>JACRGU010000069.1 GCA_016212245.1 Nitrospirota bacterium | reverse complement strand
TTTACTCCTTAAGTATATTATAATTTACTTATACACTTTTTAAGGCATAATGTCAAGAGATTTTTTAGGCGGAGCGCCAACCTCAGGCCTTGCCTTGAACACGCACATTTTCAGTGCATAATAAGAAATTCATAAATAAAGCCCCCACACCCTCGCCCTCTCCCACAAGGGGAGAGGGAATATTTTTGGCTTGCAGGGCGGGGTCTATCGCTTCGGCAAGCTCACGATGTATACGGATTTCTTCACCTTCAAAAGCTTTTAAAATCTTCTCAAGAGTTCCATCTGCATCAGGAAAGCTCCAGTATTTTTTATCCTTATGCCATTTTCGGCCTTCGATGGTTTTAACCTTGGCTACAAGCTGAGGATCATAAGGGAAGGTTACTGCTATATTTCCTGAACTATCTTTGCCCAGCACTATCACATCAGTGCTGGGTTTGCTGACAGTTACTACCCCATAATTATCCCATTCGTCAAAGATATTCTATAAACCCTTATATCCTCTGTCAAGCAAATCCCTTAAACATTTGAGGAATGTGTTAAAATTAGTGCGGAGGAATTTATGATTAAAGAGGCAATTAATCTACTTGTGCAGGGTATAAACCTGTCCGAATCTGAGATGGCTGAGTGTATGAAAGAGATTATGGAGGGGAAAACGACTGATGCACAGATAGGGGCATTCCTTACAGCCATCAGGATTAAAGGTGAGACTGTCAAGGAGATAACAGGTGCTGCTCGGATAATGAGGGAGAAGGCAACAACCATCAAGGCACCTGAAGGTGTGCTCGATACATGTGGCACTGGCGGAGACATGTCTCATACATTTAATATATCTACAACCACAGCCCTTGTTGTTGCAGGAGCAGGTGTGCCTGTTGCAAAGCATGGAAACCGTTCTGTCTCAAGTCAGTCAGGCAGCGCTGATGTAATGGAGGCACTCGGGGTTAGGATTGACCTTCCTCCTGATAAGGTTGAGAAGTGTCTGTTTGAGACTGGATTCGGCTTTCTCTTTGCACCCCTGTTTCATCCAGCAATGAAATATGCAATTGGCCCGAGAAGGGAGATGGGGATAAGGACGATATTCAATATCCTCGGTCCTATTACGAATCCTGCTGGTGCAAAGAGGCAGATACTCGGCGTTTTTGCCGGAAGACTCACAGAGACGCTTGCCATGGTTCTTGGAAATTTAGGTGCAGATGATGCGATGGTAGTGCATGGAGATGATGGGCTTGATGAGATAACACTCTCTGATGGCACGAGGGTTTCAAGATACCGCCATCAAAAGGTTGAAACCTTTTATATTGCGCCTGAAGATTTCGGGCTTGAGAGGGGGAAGAGGGATGACCTCTTAGGCGGTAATAAAGATGACAATGCTAAAATAACACTCTCAATCCTGAATGGAGAGAAAGGGCCAAAACGTGATGTTGTGCTGATGAACTCAGCAGCAGCCCTGATTGTTGCAGGAAAGGCAGAAGATTTTAAAACAGCCTTACAAATGGCTGCTGAGGCAATTGACTCAGGAAGGGCAGCAAAGAAACTTGAGAAGATAAAAAGGGTAAGCAACCTGCTATTATAACTCCCTCATCACTTCATATACTTTTTCATATACCCTTTTAAAGGGGAGTCCTTTCAGGTCGAGTTCAAAACCCTCGGGCAGGAATCTAATCTTCCCATCCCTCTTCTTCTGGAGGGTTAGAATACTTTCGAGAGGAACCTTTGTGTCCGGAGAAAATAATACCTGAATCCTTCCATGCATATCATGGATCTTTGTGATACGGAGTTCTCTCGCTGAAATCTTTAGCCTCATTATGTCGAGGAGGTTTTTTACCTCATCTGGTAGCTCGCCAAACCTGTCTTCTATTTCTGATTCAAGAACTTCAATAGTCTCGTGCGTCTTCGATGATGCAATCCTTCTGTAAAGGCTCAGCCTGAGTGTTATGTCATCAATGTATTCTTCAGGTATGAAGGCATTTGCCTTTAGACTTATAGAAGGCTCAAACTCCTCTTCTATCTCCATGCCTTTTAACTCTGCCACTGCCTTTTCTAACATCTCCACATAAAGATCAAATCCGACTGCATGTATATGCCCTGATTGTTCGGGACCGAGTATGTTTCCTGTTCCTCTGATCTCGAGGTCCTTCATAGCAAGCCTGAAACCTGCACCTAAATAGCTCATCTCCTGAATTGCCTGAAGCCTCTTTTTTGACTCTTCAGTAATAATATCTTCACCGGGTATCAGAAAATATGAGTATGCCCTTACGTTGCTTCTGCCGACACGCCCTTTAAGTTGATACAGATCTGCAAGTCCTATCCTGTCTGCCCTGTTTATAATTATGGTGTTAGCTGTTGGTATGTCAAGCCCGGAGCCAATTATGGCTGTAGCCACAAGGACATCTATATTACCCCTGTAGAATTCGAGCATAATCTTTTCGAGTTCCCTTTCAGGCATCTGTCCGTGAGCAATTGCTATCCTTGATGAGGGTAGAAGCCTCCTGAGATGGTCAGTGACCTTATGTATATCCTTTATCCTGTTATGGACAAAAAATACCTGACCGTTTCTCTCGAGCTCCCTGGTAATAGCATCCTTTATGAGCTCATCGTTGAATATCGAGACAATGCTTCTGACAGCGAGCCTCTCTTCAGGAGGGGTTTCAATAACACTCATATCCCTGATGCCTGAGAGTGCCATGTGGAGTGTCCTCGGAATAGGCGTTGCTGTAGGGCTGAGCACATCAACATCTTTTTTCAGCTCTTTTATCCTCTCCTTCTGTGCCACACCGAACCTGTGCTCCTCATCAATTATCAAAAGACCGAGCCTGTAGAAACTTATGTCTTTCCCGAGCAGGCTGTGTGTGCCTATGATTATGTCTATATCACCGTTTGCGATTGATCTGATTGTCTCTTGCTGTTTCTTTTTTGATTTGAATCTGCTCAGATAATCAATCCTGATGGGAAATGCGGAAAACCTTGTCTTGAAGGTTCTATAGTGCTGTTCACACAGGATTGTGGTTGGAACAAGCATAGCCACCTGCATTCCATCATACGCTGCCTTGAATGCTGCCCTCATCGCAACCTCTGTCTTTCCATAACCAACATCACCGCAAAGGAGTCTGTCCATAGGCCTCTCCGATTCCATATCTCTCTTAATATCCTCTATTGATTCACTCTGATCAGGCGTTTCCTCGTAAAGAAAGAAGCCATCAAATTCCATGTGGAGTTCAGTATCAGGACTGAATGAGAAGCCTCTGTAAATCTTTCTTTCAGCATAAAGCGATAAAAGCTTTTCTGCCATCTCATGTATCTTTTTCCTTACCTTTTCCTTTCTCCTCTGCCATGTCCTGCTGCCGAGCCTGTCAAGTTTTGGAATAACACCCTCTTCAGAATGGTATTTCTGGATGATGTTAATCGTCTGAAGGGGTATATAGAGCCTTCCACCTTCATACTCGATGAGCATGAGGTCCATTTCAGTGCCTTCTATGCTCTGGCGCACAAGTCCATTGAATTTCCCTATACCATGATCCCTGTGCACAACAAAATCGCCTATTCTGAGGTCATCGAGCGATGTCAGGAGTTTTGATACCTTTGATTTTTTGAGAGGTCTGAAGCCCGGCCTTCCACCGAATATCTCTTTTTCTGTGAGTATTAAGATATTAGGGAAGAACAGGCCTGATGAGAGTTCGCCGATTGTTATCGAAATGCCTCCTTCATAGGAAAGGAGGTCATTTTTCTCCACAAGAGGTGCAATAATACCTCCATCTCTCAATATGTCTTTGAGCCTTTCTGCCTGGCTCCTCGATGATGCGATAATAACAATCCTGTTTTCTTTCTGGAGCTGCTTAATATTATGAGGGAGCTCCTCTATATCCTTCCTTTCTTCAGGCAGGATACCAAGACCTCTCATCAGAAGCAGCCCTGCATCATGGCCCGGGCCTTTTAAAGAATATCTCGAAAGAAAAACGGTATTCTCAGGCAGCCCATCTCTTTCACCCCGCCCCTGCACGCAGGTGCGGGGTTCATGGATTGAATCTGAGAAGAAGTATTTTGCATCACCCATCATCTCGACCACTGTCATTCCAGAAAGAGACTCTTCTGCTGGTAGTATTAAAAACTCCTCTACATTCCCGGTAGACCTCTGTGTATCAACATCAAAGACCTTTATACTATCTATCTCATTTCCAAAGAATTCGAGCCTTATAGGGTCCTCTGATGTTGAAGGGAATATATCAAGTATCCATCCTCGAAGGCTGTACTCTCCTTTTTCTACTACAAGTGAAACCTTCCTGTAGCCGAGCTCCTGCAGCCTTATTTCTATCCCCTGTCTTTCTATCTCCATCCCTCTTTTGAGATTTAAAGCGTTCTCTCTGAGTCTTTCCTGAGGCCAGACCGGAAACTTTATGTTTTCAAAAGAACTGACAAGTGAATCGCCCTTTTTGAGGGAATAAATTATTTTTGCCCTTTCACCTGATAGGGAAGGGCTATTTGGTTCCGGGAGATAGAAGACATTGTAAGGTGTAAGATATGAGGCGTGAAATAATGACTTAAAGAACCTTATATCTTTGTAGAGTTCAAGTGCAGAGTCATCTGTTGCTTCAACCATAAGAAAAGGTTCAGCATGCAAGGCAAGTAAGAGGGCTGCAGAGGAACCTGTAAGATTATAGATACAGCGAGGCAGTTGAGAGTCATCAGTCGTTAGCTGATAGTCCAGGAATTGTTTAAACAGGGCGATAATACTGTTCACTCGTTACTTATTACTCGTTGCTTTCTTTATCTTCTCGATTATCTCTGAAGTTGATATGCCTTTAATATATGGAAGGCTGTATGTTTCTTTTGCAATGTCAGAACCAACAATATCCTCCTTCTTCCAGTCACCGCCTTTTACAAGCACGTCAGGCACGAGCAATTTTATGAGTTCATAGGGGGTGTCTTCATCAAACATTGTTACATAATCGACCATTTCAAGCGAAGACAAAACTTCTGCCCTTTGATTCTGAGGATTGATTGGCCTCTCAGGTTTTATTATAGAGACAGACCTATCTGAGTTTAACCCGACAACAAGTACATCTCCCATTGCCCTTGCCTGTTTTAGATGCCTTATGTGGCCGATATGTATAATGTCAAAACAGCCGTTTGTGAAGACAATCTTCTTACCTTCAGCCTTCAGCCTCTCTACAGTCATTTTTAATTCATCCCAGCTTAGTATTTTGCCCATATAAAATCAAAATTCAAAATTAAAAATGCAAAATTACAATTCAAAATTCAAAAATTTTTTATTATAGTTTAGCAAATTTTGTCACTCCTGCGAAAGCAGGAGTCCAGAACCTATTGATTTTACTGGATTCCCGCTTTCGCGGGAATGACAGGTTAAGGGTATTAAATCTCTTTATATTTCAAAGGGTTATAAATTTTTGCTAAACTACAGAAATTTTTAATTTTGCTCTTTAAATTTTAAATTTGCTTCAAAAGTATTTCCCTTGCTTTCTCTATCATTACCTTTTCACCCTTATATCTAACTTTCTTGACGGCCTCGTCGATCGGGAACCACGATGCCTTATCTACCTCCCAGTCATGTTCTAAGGTATCTCCACTTTCATATTCTATAAGGAAAAAGTGCACGGTCTTCTTGCATTTTGCATTCTCTTCTTTTATGTAATACCAGTAGGTTATATCTCCGAGTTTGGCGACAATCTTTCCCTTAAGCCCTGTCTCCTCTGCAACCTCCCTTACGGCAGTCTTCTCAGGGCTTTCTCCTTTATCAATAATACCCTTAGGAAGACACCATACCTTGCCATCTTTAACCGCGACAAGGGCCACTTCTATTTCGGTATCATGTCTTCTGAAGATTACACCGCCTGATGATACCTGGGTTTTTAATGCTACAGGCTTCATTGAATGAACTGTTTTCCTGTAATAAGTCTTACGATATCATTGTAAAGGGCAAATGCCATTATGAAGAGGATTATTGCAAGCCCGACCCTCTGTGCAATTGTCACAAACCTTTCACTAAAAGGTTTCCTCCTTATAGCCTCAATCCCGAGGAAAAATAGATGTCCCCCATCGAGTACAGGGATTGGGAGCAGGTTCAATATTCCGAGGTTAATGCTTATGACAGCCATAAATGTGAAGAAATTTAGAATCCCATGGGATGCCTGTTCACCTGCCATCTGAAGGATAAGGATTGGTCCACCGATAGTCTCTGCAGGGATGATTCTCTGTATAAGCTTTATGATAGAGACTACCGTGAGGACAGAGACATCCCATGTCCTGTTAATGCTATTACTTATTGCACTAACAGGACCTTCTTTCTTTGTAAATGTCTTCCCTGATGGCCTTATCCCTATAAGTCCGACGCTCTTTTCTTCTCCGAAGATATCTTTTAATCTTTTCAGTTCAGGCGTTATCGTCACAGCGATAATATCGCTGCCTCTCTTTATTTTGAAACTGAGGGGATTACCTGGTTTTCTATGTATAATCTCTGTCATTTCACCCCACTGGTTTATAGAAGCACCGTTAATCTTTAGGATTATATCACCCTTCATAAGCCCTGATAGTTCAGCTGGCGACTGCTCAGAGACCTCGCCAACCTCAGGCAGTAGAACAGGTACACCATACAGGAATATCAGCACAAAGATAAATGTGGCAAAGAATATATTAAATAGCGGGCCTGAAAATACAATGAGAACCCTCTTCCATACAGGCTGGTAGTTATACGCCATTGGTTTTTCCTCTTCTTTCAGCTCCTCTCCTGGCTCTTCTCCGAGCATCTTTACATATCCGCCGAGCGGGATGGATGAGATGAGGTATTCAGTATCTCTGTATTTTTTACTAACAAGTCTTGGCCCGAAGCCGAGTGAGAATTTTAGTATCCTGACACCGAGTAGCTTTGCAAAGAGGAAATGTCCAAACTCATGTACAAATATGAGTATGCCGAGAAGAATTATTGCTGATAGAAATGCCACCTTTCCTCCTGATAAAATTTAAAAATTCAATTCAAAATTTTAAAATTATTCCTTTATTTTGCATTTTAATTTTTAATCTTTAATTTTTTAATGACTTCTTCTGCCTTTTCCCTTGCCCACCTGTCAGCCTCGATTACAGTATCGAGTTCTGTCTCAGGCTGCGGGACATGGCAGTCCATAGTCTTTTTGATTATAACAGGGATATCATTGAATCTAATCTTATCATGCAGGAATGCCGCTACAGCAACCTCATTTGCTGCATTAAGTACAGAAGGCATTGTGCCTCCAGCTTCTATAGCCCTGTATGCATAAGAGAGGCATGGGAAGCATTCGTTATCAGGTCTTTTGAATGTTAAGGATGAGATTCTTTCGAGGTCGAGTCCAACGACTATATCATCCAGTCTTTCAGGATACGATAGTGCATATGCTATCGGTCCTTTCATGTCAGGAACTGAAAGCTGTGCGATACAGCTCCTGTCATTAAACTCGACTATTGAGTGCACGATACTCTGTGGGTGGATGAGCACATCTATCCTTTCCGGTGGGATGCCGAATAGATAGCATGCCTCGATTACCTCAAGGCCTTTATTCATGAGCGTTGCAGAATCTATCGTTATCTTCTTTCCCATATCCCAGCTGGGGTGCTTGAGTGCCTCCTCAGGGGTAATGTTATTCATCTCACCAATAGTTTTATCAACAAAGGGGCCACCTGAGGCGGTAAGTATTATCCTCCTTACATCAGACCTTTTGTGTCCCTCAATACACTGGAATATGGCGCTGTGTTCGCTATCCACAGGAAGGATTTTTACTCCATATTTTTTTGCCTCTTCGGTCACAATCTTTCCTGCCATTACAAGTGCTTCCTTGTTTGCAAGCCCGATTGTTTTTCCTGAGTGTATAGCTGATATCGTCGGGATTAACCCTGCAGAACCAACAATCGCAGACAGAACAAAGTCCGATTTTTCATATGATGCAACCTCTGCAATACCATCCTGGCCTGAGAGTAGGGACACGGCATGCCATGTCCCTACTCGTTTCCGCAGTTCCTGGGCAGATGCTTCATTAGCAACAGCAACAATCTCAGGGGTAAAGGCCCTTATCTGTTTCTCAAACAGGCCGATATTGCTCCCTGCTGATAGAGCAACAACCTTAAATCGGTCTCTGTGGCGTGAGATAACATCGAGTGCACTTCTCCCGATAGAACCAGTTGAGCCGAGAATGGTTATTCGTTTCATGAAACCATCCAGTAAAGTATCGGGCCTGCAAACAACACCCCATCGAGTTTGTCTAATATTCCACCATGTCCCGGTATGACGGTGCTTGAATCCTTAACACCGGAGTCACGTTTAAACATGGATTCTACAAGGTCACCTATAATAGAAATAATTCCTACCATTATACCAATTAGTACTGCATAGGATAGACTCAACAACGGTATAAGGGTGGCCTTTAAAAGCAATGCACCTATTACACCTCCAACAAGAGAACCCCCTGCACCTGCCACAGTCTTGTTCGGGCTTATCTCTATATAGAGCTTTCTTTTTCCGATCCCGCTGCCGAGATAGTACGCCATGGTGTCTGACGCCCATACTGATGCGTAAAGAAAGACTATCCACTCAGGCCCGAGCCCTCTGATCTGTATCTGGAATGTAAAGAGCCCTGGAATATAGAGCACTCCAAGGACAGGAGGAGAAATATCAGAGAGCGACGAAAGGGGATTTCTCTTAAACAGAAGTCTTATGCCCATTATTACCATCACTGAAAGGAGGAGGATATCCGGCAGAAGATTTTTTGAGATATAGGATATACTTAGAAGACAGACCCCTGAGAATAGACCGGTATATCTTAATATCCCTGCCACATGGTACATAGAATAGAATTCGGATAGGGCTATGGACGATATAAATATCCCCAGAAAAAGAAAATATTCAGCAGAAAGATACATGATGTATAGGTAAATTAAGGGTAGAAGTATCAGTGCTACTATCAGCCTTTTAAAGTGAATATCGAATTCTGTCCCACTGGAGATAATCTCTCCCTGCATTTTTCATCGCTATAGCTTTTATGATCTTACAGAGATGTTTCCGAATCTGCGTTCTCTCTGCTGATAATCCTGTATCGCGAACAGAAATTCGTCTCTCGTGAAATCAGGCCACAGGGTATCTGTGAAATAGAGTTCTGAATAGGCACTCTGCCACAGGAGAAAATTACTGATACGCATCTCACCGCTGGTCCTGATAATCAGGTCAGGGCCGGGAAGATTTGCAGTATCTAAAAAAGAATTGAATAAATCCTCTGTCAGTTCTTCAGGTCTGATACCTGAATGGAGCACCTTCTTTACAGCCCTGAGGATTTCATTCCGTCCACCATAGCTCAATGCAGCGGTTAGTGTCATGCCTTTGTTTAAGGCAGTCTTTTCCTCAGCCTCCTTTATGAGGAGCTGTATATTTTCAGGTAGCATATAGGTTTCACCGATTGTTTTAAATACAATACCCCTTTTCATAAACTCCCTGAGTTCTTTCTTCAGATATAGTTCAAGAAGTCTCATCAGTGTTGTAACTTCAGATGGAGGCCTCTGCCAGTTTTCTATAGAGAAGGCGTATAGGGTCAGGTTTTTTATCCCTATCTCCATTGCAACCTCAACCACCTCCCTCGAACGCTCTGCACCCCGCCTGTGGCCTTCTATCCTGGGAAGGCCACGCAGCTCAGCCCATCTTCCATTTCCGTCCATTATAATGCCTACATGTCTTGGTATACGATCAGTTAATAACAATTTTAGTCTCCTCTATTTCCCCTTAATTGAATAAATATAGAGCACTGTTCTTAGCGGATTTTCGCCCTTCAATATATTTTCGGGCTTGACACCGAACATCGGGCTCGTTAGCACAATAATCTTATCACCTATAATAGCATAGTCGAGGATAGAACCTGTTATGTCATCTATAAAGACTCCTTCTTCCATAGAAAGCCCATTCCACCACAGGTTTTTAATCTGTGAACTTTTATAACCAAGCCCCTTTGCCATTTCTAAAAGGGGAATCCTTTTAACTAATAGAATCTCCCTGTTTCTTAAAAACAGCCTGTCTTTAATCGCCCATTCACCTCTGTCAACAATTACCGAGGGCGCTGCCTTCTTGAATGTTATGAGGAAACCTCCTGTATCAGTTTTGCTTCTCCACATTCTTATATTTTTGTCATTATACATATTAAGGAATCCTGCATCATCATATGCGAAGATTAATCTCCCGCCTTGAGGGTCATCAATATATATGAAATCATAGATGTTAATGCCCTCTGGGAGTTTTACCACACTTCCCTTTTTGTATTCTCCTTCCCATAATATACTGAAGACCTCACCCTTGAACCCTTCATCACTCGAATAGGCCTGGGCTATAAGTCTGTTTTCTATCCTGCGGAGAAAAAGGTTACTCTTGTAAAGGAGTGTAAACTCTGTGCCTTTCAGCTCATAGATATAAGAGACGACATCATCCCCTTTCATTAAGGTAACAATGACCTCATCCCTTCCATTTCTATTCAGGTCTATTGTGTCAATCCAGAGATGATCATCAAACCTTGAGCCTTTTATCTGAACCCCCCCTAGAGCAGGCTGGAGATCTACACCGGGTGTGTAGGCCCTTATATCTTTTCCTGTGCTGAGTAAGATCTCCTGTTTCCCGTCTCCATCAATGTCACCTGTTATTATAAGCCTCGCACCAAAGGGGAGGTCGAACTGTAGCCATGCCTCTCCTTTATGGGAAGCAAATAGTTCGTCAGCAAATCTCAGTTCTTTTATATAAGCGACGTCAACATTTACATCTATCTCTGCAAACATGGAGCTGTCAGAGACCCAGAAAAGCCTTTCTGTAAGAAGTGTACCTTTGTCTGCTGCTTTTGCTGTTAAAAGAAGGGCAGCTTCTGCATTGAGTTTCTTTGCCTCCCCGATAACCTTTGAGGGGTCATCCGTCTCAATACCTGTATCGAGCATATTAAATCTGCCTGTTTCCTTCAGGCCCCTGTAATGTGAGTCAGATAGATACCAGTCAACATCCTTTGACTGGCAGAAGATCATATTTACCTTTGTTTCTGATATTCTGACCTTATCACCTTCCTTTATATCGCCCGCAATTATAGTGCCTGTAGATGAATCCGCACCTGCTTCTTTTATTTCAATCCTTCCGACAGATGACTCTAATTTTCCCAACGGCTCTTTTGTGACAGGGTGTATGAATGGAGCTCCTTCTCTCAACACGTTAAACCGCATGCCTGCCTTTATAGAGTCTTTTATTCCGAGATCAACCATAACATTTTTATCTTCAACCACTGTGATTCTGCCTGTCATGGGTTTGAAATATGAAACTGTTTCAGCTATCATTCTGTTAAGAGGGTTATCAGCAGCATAAACAGCGAATAGTGAATAGTGAATAGTGAATAGTAAACAACAAATAGTGAATAGTGAATAGTGGACAGTGAATAGACTTTTGACTTTTGACTTTTGACTTTTGACTTCTAAGCTTTGCTTCACTTATTATTCTCCCCAAGACTTATAGTAAACCCTGATTTATGACTGTCGTCTAAATATAGCTTTTTTACAAATAGAAATGCTGTGCCCTGATAGATTCTCTCTACACCCTGCTCTGAGAGGGATATGGTCTCAACAGGGTAGTGCCAGAGCTCTATCTCGTCATCAAAATTATAACCAATCCTGAGATTCAAAAACTCATCCTTCAGATAAAATTCCTTAATCCCTTTATGGACTCCCCTATTTCTTATCGGGAGGTCCTTATCAGCAACAA
>JACRGU010000003.1 GCA_016212245.1 Nitrospirota bacterium | reverse complement strand
TATAATCTATCGGGTCTTTCAAAAACAGAGAAAACAGGAAAACTAAAAGATATGCTCCATTTGTTTAAAATCGCCGAGATTAAAGATAGAAAACCTGTCAAGCTTTCAGGGGGAGAGAAACAGAGGGTTGCCCTTGCAAGGACATTGATAAGGGAGCCTCGGATGCTCCTCCTCGATGAGCCGTTCTCATCCCTCGATATTCCTACGAGGGAGAGGTTGAGGAGGGAGATAAGGGCGATGTTAAAGGATTTTAAAATACCTGTAATCCTTGTTACCCATGACAGAGTCGAGGCTATTACCCTCGGCGACAGGATTGCTGTTATGAATGACGGCACAATACAGCAGATCGGCCCTGTCTATGAGGTGTTCAGCAGACCTGTGAATCCCGATGTTGCGAAAGTTGTGGGGATGGAAAATGTAATGTCAGGCAAGATTGCCGGGAACAAGGACGGGCTTTTAATTGTAAGGGTTGACGTTCCCACGCAGACCCCTGATAGACTCATTCAGGGGCAGGGCGTGGGAACGAGCAGGGAGTTGGTTGCCGTTGACCCCGCTGTAGCTCAAGGCTTTAGCCTTGAATTAGGAGAAGATGTGGTTGTGTGTATACGGGCAGAGGAGATAATACTGGAAAAGGGGGCGCCCCTTCAGAGCAGTGCCAGAAATAGGATACCATCAAAAGTGGCGGGAATATCTCCTGAAGGCGTCATGGTGAGGGTCTCCCTCGACTGCGGTTTCCCGCTCGTTGCCTTGATTACCCGGCTCTCATGTAATGAGCTTTCCCTATCCGAAGGCTCCGAGGTGCTTGTCTCCATAAAGGCACCATCTATTCATTTATTGCCACACAAATAAAAGAACAAAAACCTATTTGATTTCTGTTGTTGTCATTCCAGTATCCTCTACTGTATCATGAAGTATCCCTGCAATCACCACATCTTCAGAATACCCGTAATGTGCCAGCATCATTCCCACACTGACAGGATGGACTATGTAGGGAATCTTCAATACGGGGCTACAAGCCTGAACCAGCGAGGATGTTCGGCGTCGACACGTCCTTCGGCCTCATCCGCGTGAAGATCTCCCACCGCCTTCATGTACCATAAAGATAGTTAGGAATCATTGAGGTAAAAGAGCGCAGCCGGGATCCGTATTTCGCTTTCAGAATAGACTCAATCTCTCCTGGTCGTTCCTTGCCCCCGCAAGTTATTGACTCTTTCCAGACCTCAATATCCGAAATGCGGACAGTGAGGTTTCCGTAAGGGCTTGGGCATTCAACGACTGCATCAAGGTCGGTCATACCCTCCAGATCGGGTAGCTGGTCAGGTGAACTAAGCATCTCCTTCTTTCTCTTTTGCAAGAAGCCCAGTCGTTTAACTTGTCCCTCTTCGTAAGTCCTCAGCGCCTCCTGTAGCGTGATATTAAAGGGAAGTTCAGAAGGGTCTATTGGCTCTAATCCCTCCATGACAATCGAATCTATTGCCGGTTTTGGTTCACCATCCTGCTTAGTACAGCACCAACTGTGCAGGGCATTACCAATGACAATGTAAGTCGTAACAGATAAAACATCCCAGAATGAGCCGACAGGACCTTTGTAAATTGCTATGATTTGACCTGCACTATCCTGTAAGTAATATTGGTATCCGTAATCAATTTTCTTCCCTGAGGGGGAACGAAATTTATATCCATCAAACACATCAACGAGATCGTCGGTGGCGGCTTCCACAAGATATTTGCCATCAATGGTTTTCCAGTATCGCATAGAGAAACTCCTTATAGAATCAAATGATTTAAACCTTAACTTTGAAAGGAGAAATTTTATAATCACAAATAACAGGCTTTTCATCCTCATCCCCATCTCCAAAGGTATCTCCCATCTGATAACAGCCACCTTTTACAAAGACAAATTCCATGTTGAGATTCTTCGGTCGCTCCGCTCCTTCAGAATGACATCCAAGTCAAGAGTGTCATTCTGACCCTGAGCATAGCGAAGGGGAAGAATCTAATTTCTCCCTGCTGGTTCAATCTTTTAGTGAACCTTAATGTTTTGGTTTATCTGCCTAAGAGATCATCGTAGTCAACTTTTGAGGTGAAAGATCTCAGCCGGGACTTGTATTTCGCCCTCAGGATTGACTCAATCTGTTCTGGTCGTTCCTCACCACTGAGCAATATTGACTCTTTCCAGACCTCAATACCAGAGATGCTGACAACAATGTTTCCCAAAGGGTGTTGGCAGTCAACGACTGCATCAAGGTCAGTCATACCCTCCAGATCGGGTAGCTGGTCAGGTGAACGAAGTAGCTCCTTCTTTTTTCTATTTTCATTTATTTCATTTATCTCTGCTATTTGTTTTAATTGTGCCTCTTTGTAAGTCTTCAGCGCCTCCTGTAGCGTGATATTAAAGGGGAGTTCAGAAGGGTCTATTGGCTCTAATCCCTCCATGACAATCTCATCTCTTGCCGGATCTGGTGGGTCATCGTCGGTCTTATAACAGTGCCAACTATACAGGGCATTACCAATGACAATGTGAGTCGTAACATAGAAAACCTCCTGGTCTGCGCCAACATGACCCTCGTAAATTTCTACAATTTGACCTGCATTATCCTGTAAGTAATAGCGGTATCCGTAATCAACTTCCTCCCCTGAGGGTGAACGAAATTTATATCCATAAAACACACCAACGAGATTAACGGTGGCGGCTTCCACAAGATATTTGCCATCAATGGTTTTCCAGTATCGCATAGAGGAACTCCTTATAGAATCAAATGATTTAAACCTTGCCTTGAGCAGAGCGAAGGGTCTCATTAAATATTTTGGTCTGGTCTAAAGGTGCCATGTTATTTCCTCTATTTTTGTGAGAGCAGTTCCTTTACCATTTCTCTGAACCTGTAAGGTTTATCTCTCATCACGGTATCATCATGCCATATCTGATAAACCTCTGGTATATTGTCTGACATAAATATGCTATATCTTTCGGTATTGAAATCTGGAAGCCTTTGAATTTTGCGTTTTAATTCTTCCAGCTCCTTAAGGAATTTTTGATTGCGTGGTTTCCATGACTCACGATACTTTTTTTTAAGGCTATCTATCTTTTGATATATCTTATCATTTTCAACCCTCATGGATTGTATTTTTGCATCAGACCATCGATTCTCAAATTCTAAATAGACTTCATATTTAGTTTGATGTCCTATTTCCTTAACATATGCCTCCATATCCTGTTCGCTACTGGAGTATGGCATATTTGAGGCATTATAAGTCCAATATAACTCGGCACTCGTGATGATTAATTTATTATCCTCAATCCTCATGCTCCAATTATGCGGAATGAGGGCATTTAGTTTCTTCAAATCTTCCGATTGTGATAGTTCAGTTCTCAACATATCCTGTGCCGAGGAGGCAGTTGCCCCAAGAAGTAGTAAGAGTAAAAAGCCCCTCATAGGATTAACCATCTGATAGATAGTAAACCCCGTTAGAAAGTCTTCGCCTTTCTAACGGGGTGAATTATTTCACGGGGTCCTCGCACACCGAAACCCGACATCGCTGCGGCGAGTGAAGTGATGATACCACTGACGTTTCGCAGAGCGCGAGGAGTGTATAGGATAACTCCCTGAACCTCCGCGAACCACACCTTTACGTTCATATCCGCTATTAGGTCCACTCGGATTATTCCTCGGACTGTTTTTGTAATAATTCTTGTCATAGTAGTCCTGAACCCATTCCCATACATTACCACTCATGTCATATAATCCAAGTCCATTAGGTTTTTTTTGTCCTACCGGATGGGTCTTAGCATAACATCCAGACCACCCAACACTGCCAATACTATTACTACCTGCATATTTCTCCTTCTTCCCTCCACTCCGAGCCGCATATTCCCATTCTGCCTCTGTTGGCAAACGATACAACCCCCTATCCCCCTTTGTTAAGGGGGAATTATTGAGTTTGTTTATAAAATCCTGAACATCAACCCAACTGACATTCTCTACAGGGCAGTTATCACAGCCGTTGAACTCTGATGGATTGTCTCCCATTATCGCAAACCACTGTGTCTGTGTCACCTCATATTTCCCTATATAAAAATCGGCGATACATACCTCATGGACAGGTTTTTCATCTTCATACCCATCTCCAAAGGTGTCTCCCATCTGATAACACCCCCCTTTGACTAATATCATTGTTTTTTCCAATTCTTCTATTGCCTTCCACTTTTTTTCTTCTAAAGCGGCTAAAGCCCCTTTAGCCTTATCCGAAGAATAGTAAACCATTCCTGTTTTCTCATCCTTCAGCCCTTCTTCTGTTAATAGATAGTGCCTTCTTCTCCCCATAATGTAGCCTATCTCTGTATCCCTTTTTAAACCATACTCGACAAGCAATTTATCCCCTTTTAAATGATACCTGGCAGCAAATATGTCTGGTTTGATAGGCATATCATCTATATTTTTTCCTCCCAGGCTTATCTCCAGCTCATTACTTGAAATAACTTCTATAACCTCAAACCCATCCAACGAACGGTAAACCTCACCTTTCTTCATGGACTTTGGTATTTGCATAAAATCCCCACTTACGATTTTCCTCTATCGGGTAAAGATGAGACTCACGATTGTTCATGAATCTCTCTCCCTTTCATTCTGCCGGTCTTACAATTTCGCCTCTCTCAGGGATCCCTTCTTTCACAAGAAATTCTATTCCATTTTTGTATCTGATATAGTTTTTAAATTTGAATGGACGACTTATCCACCCCTTCTCTTCACCATAAGAGACATGAAAATGGAGATGTGGTTGAAGAGAATTCCCTGAATTGCCGACTAACCCTAACACATCGCCTCTCTTAATTTTATGATTCGGCTCAACCACAATTGAGCCATGTTTCAGGTGTTCCAGAATACTGTATATCTCCTCATCATGTTTTATCTTTATATAATTCCCCCCGGGGGATATCCAGTTAACTGTTGTATTGGGAATATTATCCTGTACATTTAAGACAACTTCCACAATTTCACCATCAGCAGGTGCAATTACCGGTTTTCCAAAACTAAAATAATCCTCATTCATGGAACCATCTCCCATGTATTCTGTCTCTTTCGCTCCCTGCATAACAAAATCCAGAGAATATCTTCCATTAAGTCCAAGATGGGTGTATTTTTCATTACTTCCATGTGAAACCTTCCATTTTTCCATTACCGGAAGCTCCATGAGTATGGGCGGACTCTCTGGAATTTTTGAGAATCCAATGGATGCAGATTTTTCAAGGTATGATACAGACTCTTCTTTTTTCCCCAGTGCCTGATAGCTCCAGCCAGCCATTTCCATGAGCCATTCATCATCAGGAATCTCTTTAAGTCCTTCAAGATAAGTCTTCAATGCCTTTTCAAAATCTCCCTGTCTGAAATAGCAATACCCCAGATTACGGTAATAATAAACATAGGTTTTAAACTTGTCGGGATTTATTTTATGTGCCTCCTGAAACAGCAATTCAGCGGTTTTCCAATCAGAAAGCTTCATATATGCAATTCCGAGGTTGATCTCCGTCCATCCTTCTCCGAAACCACCTGAGGCAGACCTTACCTTGAATAATGATGATTGAACTTTTTGAGCATATACAGTGCTGTGATTTATAAGGAGGGTGGTGATAATAAGGAGTATCTTGAAACAATGAAAGAGATATTTCATGTGTTAATCCTATCTTTTTTAATTTTTTTACCCTCCTATCATTGACATCGCCTTTTCGATAGGAATGCCTTCGTCTGTTGAGGCCTGTTCATGCTGGCTGTAAACAGGGAATTGGTGTCCCTGCGGTTTGTTCATGACAGCCTTTACGATAATCTCCTGAAGCGCCTCATCGCTAACCCCTGCCCTGATATAATCTCTCAAATCTATCTCGGATTTTTGTCCCAGACATAATCTTAAAATTCCCTCTGCCGTCAACCTCACCCTGTTGCAGTATTCGCAGAAGTGCTGCGTTATGGGCGATATAAAACCTATTCGGTG
>JACRGU010000067.1 GCA_016212245.1 Nitrospirota bacterium | reverse complement strand
TATATAGGCAGGTCGATGCAGATAAAAATGTCATTCCCGCGCAAGCGGGAATCCAGAAAAGCAAAAATATAGATTCCTGCCTTCGCAGGAATGACAGGCGGTGGGGTATTTTTGTATTTTTAATTTTTATTTTTGGATTTTTCATATATACGCCAACCGCCGTATCCTTCGATATGCCTGAGAAACTCGAATATGACCTCACATGGAAAGGTATAAAGGCCGGAACAGCATCCCTCGAGATAATAAACTATGGGAATAAGATAAAGATTGTTTCGACTGCCCGATCAGCAAAATGGGTCTCCGTATTTTATACAGTAGATGACAGGGTAGAAAGTACTCTGATAAAAAATGAATCAGCATTTATCGGCCAACCATTAAACTACAAGCTCAAGATAAGGGAGGGCAGGCACAGGAGGGATAAAGAGATTATATTTAACCATTCAACTGGTAAGGCAACTTATATAAACTATCTTGAAGACGAAAGGCTGGATTTTAATATTCCTGCCAATATCTTTGACCCCCTGTCGAGTTTCTACTACTTGCGGACCCTCGATTTAGAGATTGGCCAGTCTGTATTTATAGATGTCTTTGACAGCAAGAAGGTGTGGAATGTAGAGATTCAGATTCTGAAAAAAGAGCGACTGGAGCTTCCTACCGGCGTCTTCGATACAATACTCGTAAAACCCCTTATGAAATCAGAAGGCATCTTTAACAGGAAAGGTGATATACTTATCTGGCTTACAGATGATAAAAGGCACATACCGGTAAGAATGCAGACAAAAGTCGTTGTAGGTTCTGTAGTAGCAACCCTTGTAGGAGGAGACTATTGATACCCCTATCTGTTGCCATTATTACAAAAGATGAAGAGATTAATATTGGTAATGCGATTGAGAGCGTCAAAGATGCTGCAGAGATTGTGGTTGTAGATTCCTTCAGTTCAGATAAAACAGTTGAGATATGCAGGAAATATACAGACAGGGTATTTCAGAAGGAATGGCAGGGATATGCCAGACAGAAACAGATGGCTGTGGACATAGCAAAAGGTCCTTGGGTGTTAATTCTCGATGCTGATGAGAGAGTTACACCCGCGCTGAGAGATGAGATTACTACAATCCTGAAAAACACAGTGTGTAATGGTTTTTATATACCCAGGAAAAATTTTTTCCTCGGAAAATGGATCAGACACAGCGGATGGTGGCCGGATTACACCCTGAGGCTTTTCAGGAAAGACGCAGCATTTATTGAAGATCGTGAGGTTCATGAGAAGGTTATTGTAAAAGGCAGATTGGGATATCTCAAGAACCCTGTGGAGCATTATACCTACAGGACTATTTCTGATTTTTTACAGAAGATGGAGAATTATTCGACACTATCGGCAGAGGAGATGAGGGAGAGAGGCTCTATGCCCGGTGTATTTTCACTCGCACTACGCCCTTTATTTACATTTTTAAAAATGTTTTTTCTCAGGCGGGGTTTTCTGGATGGGGTTCACGGATTGATACTATCAGTGCTTTACAGTTATTATACTTTTTTAAAATATGCAAAGGCATGGAGCGAGGAGCAAAGAGCAAAGGAAGGGAGGTCGCTGTGCATATAGGGATAATCGGTACTGGATATGTCGGTCTTGTTACAGGAGCCTGTTTTACAGAATTTGGTATTTTTGTAACATGTGTTGATAAGGATGAAAAGAAGATAAAATCTCTGAATAAGGGTATTGTTCCTTTTTATGAACCAGGGCTTGAAGACCTCGTAAGGAGGAATATAAAACAGGGCCGCCTGAATTTCACAACAAAGATTGCGGATGCTGTTAATTCTTCTCTGGTGATATTCATAGCGGTTGGGACACCACCGAGGGGTGACGGCTCTGCTGATCTGGAATATATAGAAGCTGTGGCTAAGGAGATAGCTTCCCATTTAGACGGATATAAGGTAATCGTCACAAAAAGCACAGTACCTGTCGGGACAGGCCAGAAGCTGAGGGAGACAATATCCAGAAGTCTTAAAGAACAGGTGGATTTTGATATCGTCTCAAACCCGGAGTTTCTCAGGGAAGGCTCTGCTATAGAAGACTTTATGAGACCAAACAGGGTCATTATAGGTGTAGATCCTGAATCAAGTTCAGGACAACAGGCAATAGCAATAATGAAAGACCTTTATAAACCTCTTTATCTTATCGAGACGCCGTTTGTTATAACTAATATAGAGACAGCAGAATTGATAAAGTATGCATCCAATTCGTTTCTCGCAACAAAGATTTCTTTTATCAATGAGATTGCAAACCTTTGTGAGAAGGTGGGAGCTGATGTCCATATGGTCGCAAAGGGTATGGGACTTGACCAGAGGATAGGTGCAAAATTTCTCCACCCTGGCCCTGGCTATGGTGGCTCATGCCTTCCAAAAGATACAAGGGCTATCATTAACATTGCAGAAAAACACGGTGTTGAACTTAATGTTATTAATGCAGCAGTAAAGGCTAATGAGAGTCAAAGAGGGTTTATGATTGATAAGGTCAGGATGGCTATGGGAGAGCTTAAAGGTAAGACTATTGCTGTCCTCGGTCTTTCTTTTAAACCGAACACTGACGATATCAGAGATGCACCATCTATTTATATAATCAAAAAACTTTTAGAGTCCGGGGCGAGGATTAGGGCATATGACCCTGCTGCAATGAATAGTACAAAGGCAGTATTACCTGAGATTAGCTATTGCAGAGACTCATATGATGCAGTCAGGGGTGTTGATGCACTCATGATTGTGACCGAATGGAACCAATTTAGAAACCTCGATTTAGAGAGGATTAAAAGACTATTGAGACAACCTTACTTTTTTGATCTGAGGAACATATACGAGCCAGTGAAACTGAAGGAGCTGGG
>JACRGU010000004.1 GCA_016212245.1 Nitrospirota bacterium | reverse complement strand
GGTCCCAACGGGATTCGAACCCGTGTTTTAGCCTTGAGAGGGCCATGTCCTAGGCCTCTAGACGATGGGACCAATTACTACAGTGGATAGTGGTTAGTGAATAGTTATTAGTGAAAGATTTTTTGATATTTTTGCATTTACTATTCACTGTTCACTATCAACTGACAACTGTCGTTGATGGCTGGGGAGAGAGGATTCGAACCCCTGTAAGCAGATCCAGAGTCTGCCGTCCTGCCGCTGGACGACTCCCCAGAAGACTAAAAATATACCATGTATTTTCTACTACTATTTATGCTCAAACAGGGTCTTTACTTCATTCATCAGTTCATTTATGTCCTTGAACTGTCTGTAAACAGATGCAAACCGCACATACGCAACCTTATCGAGTTCTTTAAGTGCAGACATCACTTCTTCCCCAATCCATGTGCTTGGGATCTCCTTCACACCGAGACCGATTAGCTTTTTCTCGATTGAGTCCACGATACCTTCAAGTGTACCGACACCTATCGGCCTTTTCTCACACGCCTTTTTCAGGCCATTCAGAATTTTAGTTGTATCAAATGGTTCACGTCTTCCATCCTTTTTGACTACCATCGGCATGACATCGTCTACGCGTTCGTAAGATGTAAATCGCTTCCCGCATTTCAGACACTCACGCCTTCGGCGTATTGCATCACCCTCTTTACTTGTCCTCGAGTCAATGACCTTATCTTCTATATTTCCGCAGAAAGGACACTTCATAGTAAACCCCGCACCCCGTGCTTCCGCACGGGGCTTTTCAAAAGGAACTTATTTATGCACCTTTTATTCCCGCTCTTCCGAGCGGGGCTTTCTGTGGTGCGGGGTAAAAGCGAAATGCAAAAAGAAAAACTCAAAATTACAGAGCAGAATTCAAAATTTTTGGAATTTGAATTGTATTTTTGCATTTTAGATTTTTAATTTTTTATAAGTAGGTTAATATATTGGAAACCCCTTGCAGATGTTATCCACCCTTTGCTTAAGCCTTCTGAGCCTTGTCTCATCTGTCCTATTCTTCAACACCTCATCTATTATCTCTGCTATTTCTGTCATCTCTGCCTCGCCCATACCCCTTGTTGTAACGCAGGGTGTGCCGAGTCGGATACCGCTTGTTATTGTGGGTGGCCTTTCATCATACGGGATTATATTCTTGTTTACGGTTATACCTGCTATGTCGAGAGAGTCTTCAGCTTCTTTTCCTGTAATGTCCTTACTGGTCAGGTCGACAAGCATTAGATGTGTGTCTGTGCCGCCGGAGATAATCTTGAATCCCCTCTTTATTAACTCTTCTGCAAGTTTTTTTGCATTCTTAACAACCTTGGCCTGATAGTCTTTAAATTCCTGGCTCAATGCCTCTTTCAGGGCAACTGCCTTTGCGGCAATGACATGCACAAGTGGCCCCCCCTGTATCCCTGGGAATATCATTCTATCCACTGCCTTTGCATATTTTGCTTTGCACATTATCATGCCGCCCCTCGGCCCCCTGAAGGTCTTGTGTGTTGTTGTGGTAACAAAATCTGCATATGGCACAGGAGAGGGGTGTAAACCTACTGCGATGAGGCCTGCAATATGAGCGATATCTGCCATCAGGTATGCACCAACTTCCTTTGCTATCTCGGAGAAGGCCTTGAAATCAAGGATCCTTGAGTATGCGCTCGCACCTACAAGGACCATCTTTGGTTTATTCTCCAGAGCGAGGCGTCTTATGTCATCATAGTCTATGTAGCCGCTCTCCCTGTTAACACCATAAGGGACAGTTCTGTAAAATATGCCTGAGAAATTTACGGGTGCACCGTGGGAGAGGTGTCCACCATGACTCAGATCCATGCCCAGTATTGTGTCTCCTGGTTTAAGAACAGAAAAATAAACTGCCATATTAGCCTGGGTACCTGAATGAGGCTGGACATTCACATGCTCTGCACCGAATAGCTCCTTTGCCCTTTCTATTGCAAGGTTTTCGACAATATCAGCATATTCACATCCTCCATAATACCTTTTCCCGGGATAGCCCTCTGCATATTTGTTTGTAAAGACCGAGCCCTGTGTTTCAAGTACAGAAATGCTTGCATAATTCTCAGAGGCGATGAGTACTATCTTACCCCTTTCCCTTTCTATTTCCTTCTGTATTGCCTCAAAAACCTGTGGGTCGGACTGTATTGCCTCAAAAACCTGTGGGTCGGAGCGTTTGAGATTTTTAAGATCCATGTTTAGTTAAGCGTTCCTCTATCTGTGAAATCTTTTTAAGCCTTATGCAATGTCTTTCCCCTTCAAAGGGAGTGCTGATCCATATCCTTACAATCTCTTTTGCGAGGTCTTTTCCTACTATCCTTCCACCGAGAACGAGGATATTGGCATCATTGTGCAACCTGCTCATTTTTGCAGTGAAAAGGTCATTGCACAGGGATGCCCTTATACGGGGAAATTTATTGGCGACTATAGACATGCCTATCCCTGTGCCGCAGATGAGTATCCCTCTATCTATTTCTCCTGAAGAAACTGCCTCAGAAACCTTTTCACCAAAATCAGGATAATCTACTGATTCAGAGCCATTTGTGCCATAATCAATACACTCAACTCCAAGACTGTTCAGGAGGGAGATAACTTCATTTTTAAGTTCAATCCCTGCGTGGTCACAACCAATTGCAATCGTCATTTTAACCTCTTTACCCCAATTTTAGTATCTTATCCGAGAGATTATTTAGAAGTCAAGAATAGTTAAGAGCTTGATTATTGACACTTGTTGCTGATTGTGATACCTTTCAATAACACACAGATGTCGGATAAAGCAGCCATAATAAAAGAGGCCCAGAAATATCTCGCGAGGGGGCAGTTAGATAATGCTATTGCCGAGTGGGAGAAACTTATAAAGGAATCCCCTGATGGTAATGTCTATAATACCGTCGGCGACCTCTATCTTAAAAAGGGTGACAGGAAGAATGCGATAGATTCTTTTCACAGGGCTGCAAAATACTTCAGGGAGGAGGGTTTTTCCCTGAAGGCCGTTGCACTTTATAAAAAGATACTGAATATAAATCCCTCGGATGCTGATGCCCTCTTTTCACTAGGAGAACTCAGCGCGGAAAAGGGCATTACAACAGATGCTATTAAGTATTATACAGATGCCATAAAGTATTATTTTGCAGCGGCTAATGGTCTGTCAACGGAAGATAGGAAGGGAAAACTCCTTGACGTATATAATAAAATACTTAACCTTTCTCCAACCGATATACCTCTTAAAGAAAAGGTAGCGGAGATATTTATAGATGAAGGGCTGAAATCAGAGGCAGTAAAGGAATATCTTAATGTTGCATGGCTTTATGATGAAAAGGGTGATATAGGAAAGGCAGAGGGATATTTCAGGAAAGTCCTCGAGGTCTATCCTTTAAATAAAGAGGCACTCATGGGGATCAGTTATTCATACGAGAAGGCCGGTGATATCAAACGAGCTATTAAACATATGGAAGATGCTGCTACACTTTTACCCCATGATACAGACATACTTCTGAGGTTTGCTGAGATTTATATAGTGGACGAGAGGTTTGATGAGGCAAAGAAATGTCTCAGAAAGGTTACTGAAATAGAACCATCTAATATCAATGTGAAGAGATTTCTCGGAGAAATCTATATCAGGGAAGGTGAGAGCGAAAAGGCATGGGCAGAGTATCTCCCTGTGCTTGACGAGATGATACTTGACGGAAAATACGATGATGCTATAAAACTCCTGACGTCTTTCAAAGATATAGACCCAGTGGAGACAGGCAAGAGACTGGCGTCTCTGTACCGTCAGCTCGGTGAAAACATCCAGGCATATAACGAACTGGTTGTCCTCGGTGATGTGCTTGTAGCAAAGGGCATGCAAAAGGAGGCCCTCAACTGTTATAAGGATGCCCTGCAGATAAGACTCGATGATTCCCTCAGTGCCAGAGTGAATGAACTTGAAAAAGAGAGCGGTGTGGAGCGTATTTCGATAATAGGCGAAAAAACATTTGATGAGACACTTGAAGAGGCAGAGATATTTTTTAGCTATGGTCTTTACGAAAAGGCAAAGGTTATTCTTGATGACCTCAGGCTGAGAGACCCTGAAAACATTGATGTCCACTTTAAACTCAAGTCTCTTTATGTGAATATAGCTGATAAAGAAATGGCGGTAACAGAATGCCTTATCCTGTATGAGCTCTACAGGAGGATGGGTGATGTTGAAAAAAGTGAGCGTATAATTAAAGAGGCCTTTGAGATATACCCTGAGGACCCAAGGCTCGCTGATAAGACACATTACAATCTCGGCATGGCATACAAGGAAACAGGGCTTATAGATGATGCAATAAGGGAATTCCAGCTATCGCTGACTGACCCAGACATGTTTGTGCGGGCATCCAGCATGCTCGGCATCTGTTATGTGGAAAAGGGTCTTTATTCCCTTGCTATCGACGCCCTGAACAATGCTATTAAGAATATGGAAAAGAAGGATGAATTTTACTGGGCAATGAGATATAACCTTGCTGAAGCCTATGAGAGGAACGGAAACCTTAAGGAAGCACTTAACTCATACACCGAGATATACGAGTGGAATAGAGGATTCAGGGCTGTATCTGATAAAATAAACAAGATTAAAGCAATGATAAAGATGCCACAGCAGGAAAAGGTAAAAGGCAAGAAGGACAGGATCTCCTATCTATAAGATATGGACTATTTAGAATACTATAGCCTTAAAGAACACCCATTCTCGAATGTGGTTGACAGCAGGTTTTATTATAACAGTACCCAGCACTCAGAGGCCCTTATAAGGTTGAGATATGCCATAGATACCAAAAAAGGCCTTGCTGTTGTTATTGGGGATGCAGGGACCGGGAAAACGACACTTGCAAGGAGGCTCCTTGAGGAATTGAATGAGGAAATATATGAGGCAGCACTCCTTGTCGTAATCCACTCATCTGTCAGCTCGGAGTGGCTGCTTAGAAAATTTGCGATACAGCTTGGTGTAAAGGACTTGAAAGAAAATAAGATTGAACTTCTCAGTCAGATGTATGAAAGGCTACACGATATAAGTGAACAGGGGAAAACAGCAGTTGTGCTTATTGATGAGGTCCAGATGCTGAGCTCCAGGGAGCTTATGGAGGAATTCAGGGGGCTTCTGAATATGGAGATTTCGGAAGGTAAGATGATAAATTTTGTATTTTTTGGCCTGTTAGAGCTTGAGAATATCCTTGCCCTGGATGAACCTCTTAAACAGAGGGTGGCTGTTAGAGTAAAACTGAAGTCATTCTCTGAGGATAATACAAGTGATTACATAAAACACAGACTTAGAATTGCAGGGTGCAATAAAGGTATATTCTCGGATGAGGCTGTAAGGCTTATTTACCACTACTCAAAAGGTGTGCCAAGGCTGATAAACACTATCTGTGATAATGCACTACTTGAGGGTTATCTATTTAAAACAGAGGTTATAAACGGTTCGATAATAAAGACTGTAGCAGTAGACCTCGGTTTAAATCGTGAATGATATGCTCTTAATCCTCAATGTCACAGAATATTTAGAGAGTTCTAGCTTCATTTTTGCAGGATACCAGATATCACCTTCCTTCTCAGAACCTTCATAATACACCTTCAATTCTCTGCCATCTTCAAGGGAGATTATCTGTTTCCGGGGAAGCATTGTTTTTCTGTCTATCCATATCTTTCTCGAAAGATTTTTAAGGATATATGTATCATCCCTTTCATCAATCTCAAAGTCTTTTATATCCCACCAGAAAAGGCAGTCTTTCAGGCCGAATGTAAGGATTGCACTTTTGTTCCTGTCAAGACTCGGATTGCTTTTTATAACACCATTATCAGATGTGAGTTCAAGTGCAAGAAATCCAAGGGAATAGACACGCAGGCTCAGGTTTCCATTACGGGAGATATTCAGTGTTGCATCTCCTCTTATCTCAGTATCATCTTTTTCAAAGATGATGGAAAATGTGGTCTCTATGGCTGAAATACGGTTTTTCGAAGAAAGGACATCCTTTACATCAACTCCTTCATATACGGGCATATCAATGCGCTGTATTGCACATGATAATAAAAACAGGATGATGCTAAGGGAAAAGAGTCGCAAGACTGTCTTCAATATCTTTTACTCCTGTTATTTCTAATCCGAAATTGTTTTTTATTTTTTCAAGGTTGCTCAGGGGTATAACAGCCTGCTTGAATCCTACCTTTGATGCCTCCTTCAGTCTTTGTTCTGCCTGAGTAACTGCCCTGATCTCCCCTGAAAGGCCAATCTCGCCAAAGACAAAGATCCTGGGGTCTACAGGTACTTCCCTGAGAGATGAGGCTATTGTTGTAGCAATACCGAGGTCAACAGCAGGCTCGATTATCCTGAGTCCACCAACAACATTTACAAATATATCCATACCGCCTAAGTAGAATCCTGCCCTTTTTTCAAGCACAGCAACGAGGAGGTTTATCCTGTTAAAGTCAACACCTATGGTTGTTCTACGAGGTATTCCGAAGTTAGTCGGTGAGACAAGTGCCTGTATCTCCACCATAATAGGTCTTGTGCCTTCAAGGCTGGCAACAACTGTTGAACCTGAAACATTCAATGGTCTTTCTGAAAGAAATAACTCTGATGGGTTTTCCACTTCTGCAAGACCGGAATCAGACATCTCAAAGACCCCTATCTCATTTGTTGAACCGAAGCGGTTTTTTACGGTTCGTAGGATACGATATGAATGTCCCCTGTCACCTTCGAAATAGAGGACTGTATCAACAATATGTTCAAGTACACGTGGACCAGCGATTGCCCCCTCCTTTGTGACATGGCCGACCAAGAACACAGGGACTTCTGAACTTTTTGCAAAGAGCATCAATTTTGTTGCACAGTCCCTTACCTGGCCTACAGAGCCCGGGGCAGAGACGAGTTCCTGTGTATAGACAGTCTGGATAGAATCCACGACCATTGCCTTTGGAGAGATTTTTGAGGCAGTATTAACAATGCCTTCGAGTGAAGTCTCTGAAAGCAGGATTATCTCGGATGAATTAATCGAGAGTCTATCTGCCCTGAGCTTTATCTGCTCGGGAGATTCTTCACCTGATACATAAAGTACCTTTCCACATTTTTTTGAAAGGCCTGAGACTGCCTGTATGAGCAGTGTTGATTTGCCTATGCCAGGGTCGCCTCCAACGAGAACAACAGAACCAGCGACGACCCCACCTCCTAAAACCCTGTCGAGCTCTTTTATCCCTGTGGATGTTCTCTGTTTATATTCACCTGTGATTGAACTCAGGGATATTGGTTCGGATTTACCGAGACTCCTAACCGCCTCTTTCCTTTCTTCAACAAGGCTATTCCAGGTCCCACAGTCAGGGCACTTGCCGAGCCACTTAGGGCTTGTATAACCACATGTCTGACATTGATAGAAGGTTTTTATCTTGGTCATACCACCCTATATATTGAGCAGTCCCATCCCTCTGCCGGGATGGTAAGCCTTCTTTATTGCATTGTTCATGAATTCCTTTGCCCTTCTGACAGATTCGAGGGGGCTATTGCCAAGGGCGAGCAATGCAGTGATGGCTGCAGAAAATACACAGCCTGTCCCATGATATTTGCCCTCTATTTTTTCACTCTCGAGATGGCGAAAGTTCCCGTTGTAATAAAGGTCTAAAGCAACTCTATCCAGATGCCCTCCTGTGATAACAACAACCTCAGGCCCCATATCTTTCAGGACTCTCACAGCTTTCTTCATATCATTTTCATCTTCTATATTAATACCGGTAAGCACTGATGCTTCATAGATATTTGGTGTTATAACACTCGAATAAGGGAAGAGTCTTTCCCTTATTGCATCTAAGGTTCCATTGTCAACAAGGCTTGTGCCTGATGATGAGACACCCACAGGGTCAATAACAAGGTTGCTCAATGAATAGCTCTTTAACATCTTAGCAACAAGTTCAACAGCCCACCTGCTATAAAGCATCCCTATTTTTATTGCATTCGGCCTGATATCGGATAGAAGTATATTAAGCTGTTTTTCAAGGAAATTTTTGTCAACAGGCAAGATGGAGTCTACACCTTCTGTATTTTGTGCAGTAATGGCAGATACCACAGAAAGCCCGTGCACCTCAAAGGCTCTGAAGACTTTTAAATCTGCCTGTAGTCCAGCACCTCCTGTCGGATCAGAACCGGCTATTGATAGAGCGATTTTCATCTTAAGGCATTATACCCCTATAAAAAAGATATTTACAAATGCAAAATGCAGACTTGTTAAGTTTATTGAGTTCATTGAGTTTCTTGGGTTTATAACTCAAAAAACTGTGTAAACTATAGAAACTCAAGAAACTATTTATAGCGGCAGATATGCCTGTGGATTGAGATCAAGCCCTGCAATATTGCCGGTATTGAAATGATGATATCCGGCTGCAGCAATCATGGCAGCATTATCTGTGCACAATGATACAGAAGGTATAAAGATTTCCACTCCTATCGCATCACCCATTTCCTTCATCCTTTTTCTCAATTCACTGTTTGCAGAGACTCCCCCTGAGAGGGCGACCCTTTTTATCCGTTCTTTTTTTACTGCCCATTCTGTTTTCCTTACAAGTACATCTACTACAGATGCCTGAAAGGATGCAGCAATATCACAAACATAAGAAGTTAAGAAGTTAAGAGGCTGAGAGGTTGAGAACCCCCTATCTTCACATCTTCTTAACTTCTCAACTTCTAACTTCACTGCGGTCTTAAGTCCGCTGAAGCTGAAATCAAAGGATTCAGGCAGATATGGCCTCGGGAAATCAATCGCATCAGGGTTTCCATTATGTGCGAGTTTATCTATAACAGTACCACCAGGGTATCCGAGACCGAGGAGTTTTGAGACCTTGTCATATGCCTCACCTGCAGCATCATCCCGTGTCCTGCCTAACTCCCTATATCTACCAAAGCCATCAACCCTGTAGAGGCATGTGTGGCCTCCTGAGACGATGAGGGATAGGAATGGAAATTCAGGCCCCCTTTCATCTAAAAAACACGAAAATATATGGCCTTCAAGGTGGTTTACAGTAACAAGGGGGATATTTTTTGAATAGCATATAGCCTTTGCAAATGAACAACCTACGAGAAGGGAACCTATCAGCCCTGGACCATGACATACTGCTATAGCAGACAGGTCTTCAGGTTTAATCACTGCGACTTTCACTGCCTCATCAACAACAGGCCATATCATCTCTATGTGCCTTCTTGATGCAAGCTCAGGCACAATGCCACCATATTTCTTATGTATCTCTGTCTGGTTCGAGACGATATTGGAGATTATCCTGACCCCATCTTCGACGACTGACGCACATGTGTCATCACAGGAAGTATCTATTCCGAGGATTAACATCACTGCTTGTGTTAGAATAGGTTAATTTTGTTGCTTGTTATCAGGCTTACGACCTCAGGGTCAAACTGTGTGCCGGCACCTTTCTTGAGCTCGTCAATGATCTGGCTGTGAGAGAGGGCATTTCTGTACGGTCTGTCACGCATCATCGCATCTATAGCATCTGCGATTGTAACAATCCTCACTGGTAATGGTATATTATTTCTTTTAAGCCCTTCAGGAAATCCTGTGCCGTCAAATCTCTCGTGGTGGTAGAGGATTACCTGGACTGTATCTTCAAGGAAAGGGACTGCATTGACAATCCTGTCGCCAATCTCAGGGTGTTTCTTTATCTCAGCAAATTCACTTGTGGTGAGTGAACCTTCTTTTCTTAATATCTGCTCGTTTACTCCTATCTTCCCTATGTCGTGTATGATGGCTGCCTGCTCAAGCTTATTTCTCATAATTTTTGAAAATCCGAGTTTATCTGCTATTGCTGAGGATAGTTTTGCTACATGTTCAGAGTGATCAAAGGTGTAGTGGTCTTTTGCATCTATTGCACGGATTAGCGCCTTTATGGTCCCTTCATAACATATTATAAAATTCTGCCTGGCAGTTTCTATCTGGTCTTCAAGATATTTTTTAGTATGTAACAGATTCTCATACTCTAACATAGATTTTTTCAGATTGCGTCTCTTTAGCAGTCCGCGTTCGACCACATTTATTACATCGTCCTTATCGAAGGGCTTT
>JACRGU010000074.1 GCA_016212245.1 Nitrospirota bacterium | reverse complement strand
GGTGAAGCCTGCAATGGCTTATCTCGATATTGTCAGAAGGGTGAAGGATGAGTTTAATATACCTGTGGCTGCATACAATGTGAGCGGCGAATATTCTATGGTAAAGGCTGCTGCTGAAAAGGGGTGGGTAGATGAAGAGAAAATCATGATGGAGATACTCACAAATATCAAGAGGGCTGGCGCTGATATGATTCTAACCTATTTTGCCAAAGATGCTGCAAAGATTTTAAAGGGATGATTACAGCCTGACCATTTTTACATAGATAATATTCGGCATCGAGCGTATCTTTGCCAGGGTTTTCTCCGGGATTGGGGAATCTACATTCACAATCGATACTGCATTTCCCCTCGGCTTATTCCTCCCAAGCTGCATTCCTGCTATATTGATGTTATCATCGCCGAGGAGCGTCCCTATCTTTCCGATAACGCCGGGTGTATCTATGTTCGAGAATATAAGCATATTGCCCGACGGCGATGCCTCGACCCAGTATTCATCGATCCTGACAATTCTGGGGTCATTCTTTCCAAAAATCGTTCCTTCTATCAATCTCTCCTGTTTCTCTGTCTTTATAGTTACGCTTATCAGGCTGGCAAAGTCGTGCGGCTCGCTGGTAGTCGTCTCTACAACCTCGATACCCCTCTCCTTAGCAATGAACGGGGCATTGACCATATTGACCCCTTCGCCTACAAAGAGCTGAAGGAATCCTTTAATCACGGAGATGGTAATAGGCTTTACATCGAGGCTTACTACATCACCGCTGTATTTTATCGTTATTCCCTTTACCCCGCCCTCTATTAATTGTGCATGAAGGCTTCCGAGCTTTTCGCCGAGGGTAAGGTAGGGCTGTATCCTCGTCAGGAGTTCCGCGCTTATCGAGGGGACATTTACAGCATTTCTTATCTGCCCGTTCTTAAAGAAATCCACAATCTGATGCGCTATATCTATTGCTACATTCACCTGCGCCTCATCTGTTGATGCGCCAAGATGGGGCGTGCATATAACCTCATCCAATTCAAGCAGGGGATTGTCAGGGGGAACAGGCTCTTTTTCAAAGACATCGAGGGCGGCGCCTGCTACAATCTTCTCCTTAATAGCCTTGGCAAGCGACTTCTCGTCAACTATGCCTCCCCTGGCGCAATTTATAATCCTTACCCCCTTCTTCATCATGGCAAATTCCTTCTCGCCTATTAGGTATGTTGTTTCGGATGTCTTAGGCACATGGATGGAGATAAAATCAGACCTCTTAAAAAGCTCAGGCATCTCCACTAATTCAACGCCGAGGTTCTTCGCCCGCTCCTTTGAGATAAAGGGGTCATAGACTATTACATTCATGGAGAGACCCTTTGCCCTGTTTGCAACGATACTCCCTATCCTCCCAAGCCCGATTATACCGAGGGTCTTGTTGTATACCTCCACCCCCATGAATCCCTTTTCCCATTTCTTCCCTTTTACCGAGGCGCTTGCCTGCGGGATTTTCCTTGCAAGGGAGAGCATCATTGCTATGGCATGCTCTGCAGTAGTTATGACATTTCCTTCGGGTGTGTTCATTACTACGATACCCTTTTTGCTTGCAGCGTCCACATCTACATTGTCAACACCAATCCCTGCCCTGCCAATTACTTTAAGTTTTTTGGCAACGTTTATAATATCTGCAGTCACCTTTGTTGCACTTCTGACTATAAGTCCCTCATATTGGGGAATCTCTGCAATCAACTGCTCTTTCGTAAGCCCTGTTTTTATATCTACCTTAATACCGCCTGCCTTATTTAATATCTCGATACCCTTTTCAGATAACTTATCGCTGACCAGTACCTTCATTAGTATCCCTCCAATACATTAATTTACGCAGCAACCAAATTCTCTAAATGCACCTTGTGATCTTTAAATCCAGGGAGAACTTCACTGTCGTCTAAAATTTCTACTCCCACCACCTGTTCCTGTGGCCCGATATTAATACTAACCAAATCGTTAAGTCGGATTACCTCGCATTCTACAGGTCCTTCAACGAAACGAATATATAAGGCATCTACCGATTGGTCATAACTAATTTTCATTTTATGCCCTCCTATTAAAAATAGAAAACATATACAGTTACCACAACAAGTTTATTGCCCTCTTCTGTAACAACTGGAGCAACTTGCTTGACTTTGTATTGCTTGCCTCTCCATAAGCTATTAAATTGAAAATTTTTTCTATACATCTTTCTTCCTTTTCTTGCAGGTTCATCTATTCCCTTTTGAATAGCCTGCAAGACTTCAGTTTCATTAGCGCCCCGTTCATCCATCTGTTCTCGTGCATGAGGACTTATTTCTACTAAAAAGTGTTCTTTCAATAATATGTCTCCATTTGTTATACCCGATTTATATTTACTCAAGTTGCCTGAAAAACAGGCAACTTGAGTAAATTAACCTCGTCAGTTCCCTTTGCCATTTTAAAAGTCAATAACCCCGCATCTTAAAGTGTAGGTTGCAAAAGAATACAGACAAATATTCCTTTTCCTCTAACTACCTCTGCTGAATGCTGGATACCCTTTGGTATGAAAACTGCCACAGGTGATGTAACTTCATATTCTTTACCATCCATAGTAATTTTATAAGTTAG
>JACRGU010000071.1 GCA_016212245.1 Nitrospirota bacterium | reverse complement strand
GATGAGATGGGTTTATCCGAAAGAAAAAGACACAGGCCAGGAGAACTATCTGGAGGTGAACAGCAGAGGGTTGCGGTTGCAAGGGCACTTATCCTCGAGCCCGAAGTAGTCCTTGCAGACGAGCCCACAGGTAATCTCGACACAGCAACAGGTGAGGAATTATTTAACCTCCTCATCAACCTTAATAAAGAAAAAAGGATTACATTTGTCATTGTCACACATAATGAGACCCTTTCAAATCACTGCCACAGGGTTCTCAAGATGGTGGATGGGAGAATAGTTGCAAGTGCGGGGTAAATTTGACTAAATTGGCTGGCTGTTTTATAGTCTACAATAATATGGTACAGAGTATGACAGGCTTTGGCAGTGCAGAAAAGAATGGCTTCAGGGTTGAAATCCGTTCTCTGAACCACAGGTTTATTGACATATCAACAAAAGTCCCATCCTATATGAGCCAGCATGACATACCTTTAAGAAAAATTCTTAAAGAGAGGTTTCATAGAGGGAGGTTTGATGTCTCTGTCTCGATAACCGGTCATGAGCTAACACAGCTAAGCATAAATAAGGAGCTGGCGAGGAAGATATATACCGCCTTCCAGGATTTACAAAAAGAACTGTCTATACCAGGCCAGATATATATAGACACACTCGCTAACTACAGGGAACTCATTATCGAAGAAGAGCCAGAATATGACGTTGATGCCCTTTACACTGCATTTACCGAGGCTGTCTCAAAACTCGAGGCCATGAGGATGCAGGAAGGAGAGATGCTTTCAAAGGAGCTGCGAAACAGTGCAGAGTCATTAAATGTGCTGAACAATAAAATAAAATCCCTGTGTCCGGATATGCTGACATGCTATAGGGAAAAACTTTCCGAAAGGCTTAAAACTATTCTTGGAGGCATAGAGCCAGACAATGTTAGGATAATGCAGGAAGCTGCGATAATGGCTGAGAGACTGGATATATCAGAAGAGGTTAGCAGGATAGAAAACCATATAAAACAGTTTATAGAGATACTAAATGATGGTAATGTTATAGGAAGAAGGCTCGACTTTCTCCTTCAAGAGATAAACAGGGAAGTAAATACTATAGCCTCCAAGTCGAGTGATTACACTATATTAAGCCTGACAGTGGAGATGAAGATTGAGATCGAAAAGATGAGGGAACAGGTACAGAATATCCAATGAAAAGGTTAAACGGCCAAGGTTACGATGCCAGCATCGGTTACGTGTAAAAGAGTTTACACGGTTTCTTGGGTTATAAAACTCAAGAAACTCAATGAACTCAATAAACCCAATGAACTCTTTAGATGAAACGGGCATCGTGGCCGTAACCCTGAAATGGAGTTCACGATGAAAAAAGGCGACTTAAGTCCTGTATTAGTTAACATAGGTTTTGGCAATGTAGTATCTGCCTCCAGGGTGGTTGCAATTGTGACGCCTGGTTCTGCACCAATGAAGAGGCTTCGAGAGGAGGCAAAAAAAAGGGGTAAGCTGATTGATGCAACAGAGGGAAGGCGCACACGCTCGATAATAGTCACAGACAGCGACCATATTGTTCTGTCAGCGCTCCAGGCAGAAACCATCACACAGAGATTCATCGAGGGAAAGGAACCCTTTGCAGGAGAAAAAGGGTAGAGGTAGCCTGTTTATAGTCTCTGCACCTTCAGGGGCTGGTAAGACAACGCTTTGCAAGAAGCTGGACTCTGTGCTGTCTAACCTGAGACACTCGGTTTCCTATACCACACGGCCACCAAGACCAAGAGAGGTTAATAATAGAGACTACACATTTATTGACGAAGATGCATTCAGACTGATGATAGAACGGGGAGAATTTGCAGAGTGGGCAAGGGTTCACGGACAACTTTATGGTACATCCAAGAAAAGGCTTGAAGAGCTCCTAAATGCAGGGATTGATGTCATACTGGACATAGACACACAGGGCGCAATGCAGATAAAAGAAAAATATAAAGAAGGCATTTATATTTTCATACTTCCACCATCAATGAAGGCGCTGAGGGAAAGACTCGAAAAGCGGATGGCGAATTCAAAAGATGAGATAGAATTAAGACTCAGGAAAGCAGTTGATGAAATAAAAGACTATTATAAATATGATTATGTTATAGTAAACGACATTTTTAAAGAGGCCCTTAAGGAGCTTGAAGCGATAATAATATCAGATAGGGTCAGCACTAAAAGAATCAATATATCGTGGATTGAGGACAGTTTTTTAAAATAGGAGGAAGGTTATGGATATTATTTCACTACCAGTAGAATATGACCATAACAAGATTGATGGAAGATATAGGCTTGTGGTCATTGCATCTCAAAGGGCAAAGGAACTCGCAGTAGGTGCTAAACAGAAGATTCAAACAAAGGCAACAAAAATTACCACTATAGCACTTGAGGAAGCAATAAATAATACCCTCGAATTCCTGACAGGCAAGGAGGCCAGGAAGGCAAAAGAAGAGGCCAGGAAGTTTGACTACAGAAGACTCCTTGAGGAAAGGAAAAAAGCAGTTATTGGTGAGGACCTCACAGAACTCGAAAAAGACCTGAAGGTCTATCTCCACGAAAAGGAGGTGATGGATAAGAGGGCTCTGGAGGAACTCTTCACCGAGAAACAGGAAAAAGGTGTTGAGGAATAAATCCCGCACCTTTCAGCGGGGTATTAGACCCTCTCGAAAGGATTTGTTTAATGTCCATTCATCCCCGCAGCTTGCTGCTGGGTATTCTGGAAAGGTGCGGGATAAATCTATACTCCTCGGTGTGACAGGAGGAGTCGCAGCTTATAAAATAGTTGATTTAATACGAAGACTTAAAGATGAAGGGGCCTCGGTTACTGTCATAATGACCGAGGCCTCTAAAAATTTTATCACCCCCTTATCCCTCGAGGTCGCCTCTCATAATAAGGTCTATTCAGGTCTATTCGATACTCCTATGGCACATATAACACTTACGGCCGAGGCAGATATCATGGTTATAGCCCCTGCAACCGCAAATATAATCAGCAAGTTTGCAAGAGGTATAGCTGATGACCTCCTGAGTACATGCCTCCTTTCATTCAATAAAAAAGTAGTGATCGCCCCAGCAATGAACTGGAGGATGTATGAGAACCCGATTCTTCAGGAAAACCTGAGGCACCTTATATCCCGTGGAGTAATACAGGTCGGGCCTGAAAAGGGCAGTCTCGCCTGCGGAGAAGAAGGGATGGGAAGGATGTCAGAGATTTCTGAGATAATCGAAGTGATAAGGTCTGCACTCAGCAAGAAAGATCTTGTGAAAGAGAAGATCCTTGTGACAGCAGGTCCCACCAGAGAATACCTTGACCCTGTCAGGTTTATATCAAACAGGTCATCCGGTAAGATGGGATATGCTATAGCGAGGGCTGCAATTAGAAGAGGTGCAGAGGTAACGCTAATAAGCGGCCCTTCATTATTAAGTCAACCTGAGGGTGTTAAGTTTGTTTCTGTAGAGACTACAGTGGATATGTTAAACGCTGTAAATAGAGAACTACCTTCGACGACTGTGCTGATAATGTCAGCCGCTGTTTCTGATTTCACGCCTGCAAAAAGGGCAAGGGAAAAGATTGAAAAATCAGGTGACCTACTTTTAAGACTCTCCCGAACCCCCGATATTATTTCGGAGGTCAGGAAAAAGAAGGACAGGCCATTTATTATTGGATTTGCAGCAGAGACAGGGAATAAGGTCAGACGTGCGAAAGAAAAGCTTAAAGAAAAAAATATGGATATGATTATATTTAATGATGTTACAGAAGCTGGTTCCGGGTTTGATGTTGATACAAACAGGGTTGTTATTATTGAGAGAGAGAAGGAAATAAGACTCCCACTTATGAGCAAGGATTATGTTGCAGAGGCAATACTGGACAGGCTGTCAGAACTCAGGAGGATAGATGGATGAAAGTTTTAGTCATTCATGGACCTAATTTAAACCTGCTTGGCATAAGAGAGGCAGACATATACGGGACAGATTCCCTATCGGATATAGATAAAAAAATACTATCGCTTTCTACAGAACTCGGCATGGATACAAAGACAATCCAGCTAAACAGTGAGGGTGAGATTATTGATGCGATCCATAAAGGAGACTATGACCTCCTTATTATAAATCCTGCTGCATATACACATACAAGTATAGCCATAAGGGATGCCATTGCAGCCGTTGGTAAACCCTCTATAGAGGTGCATCTCTCAAACATCCACAGGCGTGAAGAATTCAGGAAAAAGTCTTTCATAGCAGAGGTTGCCGTTGGACAGATAAGCGGCTTCGGTCCTGATAGTTATCTTCTTGCACTCAGGGCTACAAAGAGTATCCTGTCAAAATAGGGACAAGTTAGATACAATGACAGGCTCCTCACTTATTAGTCGTCACTTGTCGCTCATCACTAAAATAAGAGATGTCCTTGCGAATAAAGGTATAGATGGATTTTTAGTCACAGATATAACTAATGTCAGATACATGACCGGTTTTACCGGTTCATCTGGATTCCTTATGATTAACGAAAAGAGAAACATCTTCTTTACTGACTTCAGATATAAAGAGCAGGCAGAGAAAGAGATTGCTGGATGGGAGATTTCTATTGAAAAAGGTGAAAGGCAAAAGACTGTCATTAATACAGCCAGAACCTTTAATATTAATAGGCTTGGGGTTGAGGCAAGTATTACATACGAATTCTATAAAAAATTAACCAGGAAAGGGATAAGGTTAAAACCTGTTAAAAGTCTTGTCGAGGAGATGAGAAAAATAAAGGATGAACATGAGATGACTTTGATAAAAAAGGCGATTACACGTGCCGAATCAGCATTCAGAGACATAAAACCCTATATAAAAGCCGGCATCAAGGAAAAAGAGATTGCACTCAGACTTGAAGAAGCACTTAAAAAAAGAGGATGTAAAACCATCCCATTTGATATAATAGTTGCCGCAGGAAGAAACTCTTCCATGCCCCATGCAAAGGTAACAGAAAGAAAACTAAAGGCAGGAGACCTTGTGGTAATAGATTGGGGAGGAGAGGCAGGAGGTTATTTTTCTGATATAACAAGGACATTCCTGATAAAAGGGGGCAATATTGATAGAAAGTGTGAGATTTACTCGACTGTCCTGAAAGCGAATATGAAGGCTATTGCTTCTATTCGAGATGGTATAAAAAGTAAAAGGCTTGACAGCATAGTGAGAGATTTTATAAAAAAGGCGGGATATGGCGAATATTTCGGGCATGGTACAGGCCATGGCATAGGCCTTTCTGTGCATGAGGCACCACATATTTCATGGACAGGAAGCGAGGTGATAAGGTCCGGTATGGTTTTTACCATAGAGCCCGGGATTTATATTACAGGGCTTGGAGGTGTCAGGATTGAAGATATAGTGATGGTGAAACCAGATTGCCCTATAATACTTACCAGTCTCCCGAAGGAGCTTGAGATTATAAATTAGTCAGGAGGAATGGATTTGATCTCGACGGCTGATTTCAGGAAAGGTCTGAAGGTGGAGTTTAAAGACGAACCTTATGAGATAGTAGATTTTCAACATGTGAAGATGGGCAGAGGGGGAGCCATTGTCAGGACAAAGATGAAAAGTCTGAGAACAGGAAGTGTCCTTGAAGAAACCTTCAGGTCAGGTGAAAAATTAGAGACGCCCGGGCTC
>JACRGU010000070.1 GCA_016212245.1 Nitrospirota bacterium | reverse complement strand
GGTGTTGTGCACAGGCTTGATAAAGATACATCTGGTGTTATGGTCGTTGCCCTTGATGATGCGGCTTACTATAATCTCGTTGAACAATTCAAACACAGGACAATAAATAGAATGTATATTGCTTTAGTCTACGGGGATCTGAAGGGAGACGCTGGCAAAATAGTGCTTCCCATTGGACGGTCAGAGTCAGATAGAAAGAAGATGTCAACCCGTGTGAGGAGAGGTAAGGAGGCGGTTACAGTATGGAAGGTACTGGAGAGATTTGGCAATGCAACATTAATTGAGGCAAGGCTTGACACTGGCAGGACACATCAGATAAGGGTACATTTCGCATCTACAGGACATCCTGTGCTTGGAGACAGGATATATGGGAGGAAGGTTGAGATTGAGGTTACGCGTTACGCGTTACGCGTTACGAAAAAAAAGATCTTATTCCAGAGACAGATGTTACATGCAGAATTATTGGGATTTACACATCCTGTAACTGGTGAGTATCTTGAGTTTTTAAGCCCTGTGCCAGAGGATATGGCCCTCGCACTATCTGAATTCAATCGCCTCGCTAACAGAAACCCTCGGAGGAGGGTAGGGAATCCTTGATGGATAGCCAACAGGCACAATGGCAACCGGCCGTAAGTTTTTAGGAAGGTTCAGGATTTCAAATACAGCGGATTCATTAAATGCCCCAATCCATACACTCCCGAGCCCATTCTCATACGCCACAAGCATCATACCCATGATGCTTGCTGCAACATCCTGAATTGAATATAAATAAACCCCTCGCTCCCCATATCTCCATGAGATACGGCTGTCAGTACAGCCGACTATCACGAGGGGTGCCTCAGCAATGAAATTCTGGTTCAGGGCTGCTGCGGCAATCCTTCTCTTAAGTTTTGCGTCTTTTATAAAATAGAACTTCCTTGCCTGAAGGTTCCCGGCAGAAGGCGCCCATATAAGTGCATCTATAAGTTTATCAACAATTTCCTGTGGTATCTCTTTCTTATGAAAGTCACGAATGCTTCTTCTTTCTCTAACTGCCTTTAAGATATCCATAGTAATTTAATTTCAAATAATCAAAATCCAAATGTCAAACATTCATAATATTTAGTTTGAAATTTGTCATTTGTCATTTGACATTTATTATTATGGTTTCCAGTATTCCTCGAACTTTCCGGCCCTTGTTATCCATACAACATAAGGTGCTACTGTCACATCGCCCTTTTCATCAAACCTTATCTTTCCGAGGGCACCACTGAATTCCATCGAATGTAACTTATTGATAACTGTTTTCCCATCAGTTGTACTGGCTTCTTTAATTGCTGTTAACAGGATATTAATAGCATCATAGGTATAAATTGAATATGGGCCGAGTTCTCCATATCTCGACTGATATTTATCAATAAAGCCTTTTGCTGATGGGATATTCTTAGCGTCAGGACTGAATGTGAGGTAAGTACCCTCTACTGCATTGGCTCCTGCAATCTCGATGAACTTCGGGTCTATTGTCCCATCACCACTCATGAATTTAGCGGTCAGTCCGAGCTCCCTCGCCTGCCTTACGAGAAGCCCGGCCTCAGGATAGATACCTCCGAAAAAGATAAGCTCAGGTTTTTTGTCCTTTATTGCGGTCAGTACCATCTTGAAGTCCTTATCTCCCTGTACAATCCCTCCGTAATAAACAACCTTAACCTTATCACCGAGGAACTTCTTGAACTCATCTGCAAGCCCCTGGCCGTATGTCGTCTTATCATGAAGGATAGCAACGCCTTTGAGTTTTAGATAGTTTATAATGAAATCAGATGCAACCTTGCCCTGCTGGTCATCCCTGCCGCAGACCCTGAAGACACCTTTATAACCTTTTTCTGTAAGCTGGGGATTGGTGGATGCAGGGGTAATCATTGGAATTTCAGCCCTGTTATATACATCTGATGCAGGGATGGAACAGCTCGAATTAAAATGGCCGATAACACCGACCACGCCATCATTGACCATCTTGTTTGCAACTGAGACAGCCTGTTTGGGGTCATGCTGGTCATCGCTAACTATAACCTTAATCTTTTTCCCCAAGACCCCATCCTTTACATTCCATTCTTCAACAGCGAGTGAGATACCATTTTTGAAATCAGTGCCCATTTTTGCCTGGTCACCTGTCATCGGGCCAGCAATGCCGATTTTTATAACATCAGCCTTTTTCTGACATCCGGAAAGGATTATAAAAATGGATGCTATCAGTATCAATAAAACCTTTTTCATGAAATCTCCTCGATATATTTTTTTATCTTCGTTGAATCTTTCTCAGAGATCTCTATAAACTTCACTCCAATCCCGATCCCTGGTTGTGCGTGCTTTACCTGTGCCATTACCTCAATGGGTTCGCCATTAATGCTAAAATTTAGTTGAAGGATAACTCCCGGGATGAACCGCGCCTGAGTGTAAATATACATGCCGTCTTCGTTGATGTCCAGTATATAAGCCCTTACAATCCTATTAATTATGACATCTTTTTCAACCGAGACCCTTTTGCTACCTCTGCGTTCCATGTCTATTGTCTGTTCCTGGTGTCTGTCTCTGTTTACTGACACTGCCACTTCCTTTTGCGAATAATATCCATAAACCTATTTGTATTCTCTGTAATATCCCCTTTCAGGATTCCCGTTGCAACTGCAATAGCATCAGCACCCGCATCAAGTACCGATTCGAGGTTAGTAAGATTTATACCTCCTATTGCAATAACCGGTATATGTACCTTTTCTTTTACCTCTCGAAGCATACTGATGCCCCTTGGTGCACCAGCATCTTTCGTTATGGTATGAAATAAAGGACCAAAGCCGATATAATCAGCACCGCCCCTTTCTGCCTCTATCGCCTGTTCTAAACTATGTGTTGAAATACCGATTATCCTGTCTCTGCCCATTATCCTTCGCGCCTCTTTCAGGGGTAGGTCATCCTGTCCGAGATGGACCCCATCTGCATCAACAGCGATTGCAATATCAGAGTGGTCATTTATAACTAATATCGCATTGAAATCTCTCGTGACCCTTCTAAGCATCAGGGCCTCATTATAGAATTCCCCCCTTGTCCTGTCCTTGTCTCTATACTGTATCCATTTAACGCCCGACCTGAGGACTGCCAAGCACATCTCCTCGTATGTGAGGTCACCTGACCTTCTGTCAGTAATGAAGCATAAACCGCCTAAATACATAGATTCAGTCATTAGTCAATAAGTCATCGGTCATTAGGAAAAACCAACTACCCGTAACCAATGACTATTGACCAATGACCATTGACTATTGAGTGTTTTGTGAACTGTTTATTTTTTCTATAAACTCTGTATTAAAGTCTCCTTTTATAAAATCTGGATTGCTCAATACCTTCTTATGAAATGGTATAGTTGTCTTTATCCCCTCGACTATAAACTCTTCGAGTGCACGTCTCATCATCATAATTGCCTCTGGCCTATCTTTTCCGTGCACGATCAGTTTAGCTATAAGGGAATCGTAATGTGATGGTACGACCCATCCACTGTATATTGCGGTATCCACCCTCACACCAGGTCCTCCAGGAAGAGACAGAAATGTGATTTTTCCCGGTGATGGGATAAACCGTTCAGGGTCTTCTGCATTAATTCTGCATTCGATTGAATGACCCGAAGGTCTTATCTGATGCTGTCTGTACTCTATTGGGAACCCTGCTGCAAGTTTTATCTGCTCCTTTATTATGTCAATACCTGTCACAGTCTCTGTCACAGGATGCTCTACCTGGACACGGGTATTAATCTCCGTGAAGTAGATATTGCCTTCAGGGGTGACTATAAACTCTATTGTGCCTACGTTTCTGTATTTTATTGCCTTCGCAGCCTTAACGCCTAATTCTCCAATCCTCTTTCTAAACTTTTCTGTTGTCGAGATAGGCGAGGGCGATTCCTCTATAAGTTTCTGATGCCTTCTCTGTATTGAACAGTCCCTTTCACCGAGGTGGATAACAGTACCCTTGTTGTCTGCCATTATCTGAACCTCGATATGCCTTGTCTCAGGTATGTATTCCTCTATGTAAAGCTCACTGTTTCCAAATGCTGTAAGTGCTTCTCTCTGCGCCATGTAGAATGACTGTTCGAGGTCTTTTTCCTCTCTTGCAATCCTCATACCGCGACCACCTCCGCCAGCAGATGCCTTGAGCATTACAGGGAACCCTATCTTCCTCGCAACCTTCATCGCCATCTCTTCTGTTGTAACAGCACCGTCACTCCCAGGCACAACAGGCACACCTTTCCGCCTCATTATCTGCCTGGCCTTCGCCTTGTCACCGCCGATCTTTATGTTTTCAGGGGTCGGACCAATAAATATTATACCGGATGCAGCACATGCCTCAGCAAAATAATGGTTCTCAGAGAGAAACCCATAACCAGGGTGTATGGCTTCCGAATCAGTTATCTCAGCAGCGCTTAATATGCCGGGGATATTCAGATAGCTCTGGCTTGAGTTTGCAGGCCCTATGCAGACAGCCTCGTCAGCAAGCCTGACATGGAGGGACTCCCTTTCTATATCCGAGTAAACAGCGACTGTTTTTATACCGAGCTCTCTGCATGCACGGATAACCCTTACAGCAATCTCCCCACGATTCGCTATCAAAATCTTCTTGAATAGTTTCATATTAAAGTTTATTGAGTTTATTGAGTTCTTTGAGTTTCTTGAGTTTTATAACCCAAGAAACCATGTAACCCCAAGAAACTGTGTAAACTCTGTTACCGTTTAACGTCACCGATTCGGGCATCGTGGCCGTGACCGTTTACGTCTCCTTTGCTCATATAGGCTCGATGAGAAAAAGCGGCTCACCGTATTCAACCGGCTGTCCGTTTTCTACCAAGGCCTTTATAACAATGCCGTCAATCTCGCTCTCAATCTCGTTCATGAGTTTCATTGCTTCTACGATACAGAGAACCTGGCCCTTTTTTACTCTTAATCCTACTTCTACAAATGGTGCTGTATCAGGTGAAGGCGACCTGTAGAATGTGCCGACAATCGGCGAGGTTACTGTTATAAGTCTCTGTGTCTCTTCTTCAAACTCCGGTGTTATTTTTTCAGAGATGACTGTAGATTTCTGCACAGGCATCTCTATTGACGAGATGAGTTTCTCCCTCTTTATTTTCACCTTTGTTCCGTTTTTTTCAATCTGCAGTTCTGTAATGTCTGTTTCCTTGAGAAGCTCGATAAGCTCTTTTAAATCCTCAAGTTCCATTATTCCCCCTTATAACTTCTTACTTTATTCTCTCCATATATTCCGATGTCCTTGTATCAACCTTAATAGTGTCTCCCTCATTTATATGAAAAGGAACCCTGACAACAGCCCCTGTTTCTAATGTTGCAGGCTTTCCGCCTCCTGAGGCTGTGTCTCCTTTGAATCCTGCCGGGTCTGTCTTTGTAACTAATAGTTCAACAAAGGTCGGAAGTTCCACACTCAATGGTCTCCCTTTATAATATAGGATTTTGACCACCATATTTTCTTTAAGAAATCTCTTTGCATCACCGAGTTGATCAATAGTGAGCGGGATCTGCTCATATGTCTCTTCGTCCATAAAGTAATACCTCTTGTCCTGTCCTGAACTTGATTCAGGATAAAGATACTGCATCCTCTTTTCCTCGAGCCCGGGCGTCTCTAATTTTTCACCTGACCTGAAGGTTTCTTCAAGGACACTTCCTGTTCTCAGACTTTTCATCTTTGTCCTGACAATGGCTCCCCCTCTGCCCATCTTCACATGTTGAAAATCTACTATCTCATAAGG
>JACRGU010000068.1 GCA_016212245.1 Nitrospirota bacterium | reverse complement strand
CTCGAAAAGGAGACCATGGATGGGGCTGAGATAGATGCAATCATCCATGAAGTGGAATCAAAAAGGACAGTTCAGGCTTGAGGCTTGCCTGGAAAGACTTTTTCTTAGACTTTTCTAAAAAGACCTATATCATGGGAATCCTGAATGTTACACCGGATTCCTTTTCTGATGGTGGTCTGTACTTTGATAAGTCTGCAGCAATCAAAAGGGCGATCCAGATGGTTGAGGACGGCGCTGATATTGTTGATATCGGAGGTGAATCAACAAGGCCAGGCTCAGAACCGGTCACCATTGAAGAAGAGTTAAGGCGCACAATCCCTGTTATTGATGCACTCGCAAAGGAGATTAAAATCCCGATATCCATTGATACATATAAGTCAGAAGTAGCTAAAAGTGCGCTCGATGCAGGTGCATCTATGGTTAATGACATAAGTGGACTAAGGTTTGACCCTGATATGCCAGAGGTTGTATCTGAATATAAGGTACCAGTTGTAATAATGCACATAAAGGGAGCACCAAAGAATATGCAGGTGAATCCAGTATACGAGGCACTTATCCATGAGATTATGGATTACCTGATGATAAGTATAAGAGTTGCTGTAAAATCTGGAATTGCTGAAGATAAGATTATAATAGACCCTGGAATTGGCTTTGGTAAGACATTTGACCATAACCTTGAGATAATTAATAACCTTCGTGAATTCACATTCTTAGGAAAGCCAATCCTGATAGGCCTATCAAGAAAGGCATTCATAGGGAAGATCTTAGGAGATGTGCCTGTAACAGATAGACTTGAAGGTACTGCAGCAGCAGTCGCCGTCTCTATAATGAATGGTGCGAATATAATCCGTGTTCATGATGTTAAGGAGATGGCAAGGGTTGCAAAGGTGGCAGATGCAATAAAAAGGGAACAGGTTAGTTGATGAGGACGACACCGAGCCCGAGCTACAGCATAACACTCAGACTTGAGATACTAAATAAGGTTGGTATGTTCGGAAAGATTGGTACTGCTATCGGTGAGGTGGGTGGAGACATTGGAGCTGTGGATATTGTCAGAGTAGGGAAGGGCGTGATTGTAAGAGACATCACTGTTAATGCACGGGATGAGGCGCATGAAAAGGATATTGTTGATGCTGTCAGAAAGATTGAAGGGGTCAGGGTTATCCATGTCTCAGACAGGACATTTTTACTACACCACGGTGGGAAGATAGAGATACATAATAGAGTGCCTGTAAAAAACCGTGATGATCTCTCGAGGGTCTATACTCCTGGGGTTGCCCGTGTATGCATGGCAATACATCACGATAGAGAGAGGGCTTACAGGTTTACGATAAAGAGGAATTCAGTAGCAATAGTAACAGATGGAAGTGCGGTCCTCGGACTTGGAGACATCGGGCCTGAGGCAGCAATGCCTGTTATGGAAGGAAAGGCGATGCTCTTTAAAGAGTTCGCAAATATTGATGCCTTTCCGATATGCCTTTCGACAAGGGACACCGAAGAAATAATCAAGACCGTAAAATACATCTCGCCTGCCTTTGGAGGTATAAACCTTGAGGATATCTCCTCTCCACGGTGTTTTGAGATAGAGGAGAGGCTCAAACAAGAACTCGACATTCCTGTCTTTCATGACGACCAGCATGGCACAGCAGTTGTGATCTTAGCTGCAGTTATCAATGCAGTGAAGGTAGTGGGCAAACAACTGGAAAGGCTGAAAATAGTTATTTTAGGTGCTGGTGCTGCAGGAACAGCGTGCTGTAAGATATTTAAAGAAGTGGGCATAATAGATATAATTGTTTGCGACAGGGAAGGGGCAATCTACAGGGGCAGAAAAGGACATATGAATCCTGTGAAGATATGGCTTTCAGAAAATACAAACCCGAGGATGATTAAAGGAAGCCTCTCAGATGCGATGGATGGTGCAGATATCTTTATAGGGGTCTCTGCGCCAAACCTTATAAAAGTTGATGATATTAAAAGGATGGCCTCTGACCTTATTGTCTTTGTCCTTGCTAATCCGGAACCAGAAATAGCCCCTGAGGATGCATCGCCCCATGTTCGGGTCCTCGCAACTGGAAGGTCTGATTATCCAAACCAGATTAATAATATGCTCTGTTTTCCTGGACTATTCAGGGGGCTCCTTGATTCGAGGGCCAGAACTGTTAATGAAGAAATCAAGCTTGCTGCTGCGAGGGCAATAGCCTCAATAGTTGATGAGAAGGAACTGAGTGAAGACTACATCGTACCGAGTATCTTTGATAGAAGGGTTGTTACAACAGTTGCCGCAGGTGTTTCGGATGCAGCCTATAGGACTGGTGTAGCGAGGAGGGAGAGATGATTGAGGGTGCGAAGTATGGTAGATAATCAAGTCTTTTTATAAAATTTGCATCCTTCTTTCATCTTACTGTACTTGATAAAGTATTCGCATTCCAGACATGCTATTTTTTTATTTTCTCCTGAAAGCTCCAGATTTCTCGGACAATGTATACCAACCATCCAGCATTCACCATCATTCAATTCGTATATAGTAGCCGGGCATTTATCCTTTAATTCGCACTTCCAGAACTCCCAGCATTTCATTGACACCCCTTTATGCGAAATGTTTTTTTTATCTGGCTCCTGGGAAGGGATTCGAACCCCCGACCAAGTGGTTAACAGCCACCCGCTCTGCCAGCTGAGCTACCCAGGAATAAGCTTTTTATATCAGAAAGTTTGAAACTTTGTCAATTAAGGCAGAGATAGATTTATGTTCTGTATTCTGCATTCACTCTGATATACCCTTCAGTCAGATCACATGTAAGGACCTTAGCAGATGATCTGCCGAGGTGAAGGTCAATAATTATCTTAATGTCTTTTCCTTTTAAGACTTCATTTGCCTCTTTATCTTTTTCCGTGGGCATGCCTTTATTAGCAATTTTTACCTTTCCGAAATAAATATCTATTTTTTCTTCTTTAATCTCGATACCTGAACATCCGAGTGCTGCCATAATACGGCCCCAGTTGGCATCATTTCCATAAATGGCTGTCTTTACAAGGTTTGAGTTAGCTACTGCAAATGCAGCCTTTTCAGCATCAGCCTCACTCCTTGCACCTTTTACCTCTATCTCTATAAACTTAGTTGCTCCCTCACCATCCTTAACAATTAATCTTGATAACTCGTCTGTGACTTCATACAGGGCCTTTTTGAACGCGGTGTATGATTCTGATTTCTCTGTAATCTGAGGGTTTCCGAGCATACCATTTGCCATTATCAGGGCAGTATCATTGGTTGACATATCACCATCAATAGTAATTCTATTGAATGATTTTTTTACCACATCCTTTAGTGCTTTAGCTAATGTCTTTTGTTCAACTGCCATATCTGTCATTATAAAGCAGAGCATTGTGGCCATATCAGGGCATATCATTCCCGCACCCTTACAGATACCAACGATTATGCCCATCTCATTACCAATTTTTACCTTTTTCCTTACAATCTTTGGAAATGTATCAGTTGT
>JACRGU010000001.1 GCA_016212245.1 Nitrospirota bacterium | reverse complement strand
TTCCCACCATGCTGAAAGGCTTTTAAATGATAAGGACAGCAGGTATATAGTCATTGATGAATTTATAGGATTCCTGATTTCTGTATTTTATCTTCCACAGACTTATGGCTATATTATTGCTGCTTTTTTTTTATTCAGGTTTTTCGATATACTGAAACCATTCCCAATAAGAAAGATAGGTCTCATTTTAAGCGGTGGGAAGGGTATAATGGCAGATGATATTGTGGCCGCCTTATATACAAATTTAATCCTACAGATATGGAAGCTCATCTATTAGAACTCGTAAACAGGACTTCTGAACTCCTTAAAAGAGATGGATCCAGGCTGAGTATTGCCGAGTCGTGCACAGGAGGACTTGTTACCCATATTATTACAAATGTCCCGGGTGCCTCAAAGTTTCTTGAGCTCTCTATCGTCTGTTATTCGAAGGACTCAAAGATAAAGGTTCTCAGTATAAGTGAATCGCTTTTAGAGAAGAAGGGGATGATAAGTGAAGAGGTAGCTATAGAAATGGCACGTGCAGTGCGTAGATTAGGCAATACAGACATCGGTCTTTCAATTACAGGAAATCTCGGGCCTGAGGTTATCGAGAGCAAGGGTGTTGGACTTATATATATGGCTGTTAGTATTGCCTCAAAAGATAGGATTCTATCGAAGGGTGAGATATTTGATGGTAACAGAGAAGAAATCAAGAACAATGCCTCTTTAGCAGCCTTAAAATTTCTCTGTCAGGCATTACGAGTATGTACCTGAGGTGTTTTATAGCTATTGATATTTCTGTACCTGTAAAAAAGGATATCGGCGAGTTTATTGATATCCTGAAAAAATACAATACAGATGTAAAGTGGGTGGTATATAAAAATCTTCATCTAACACTTAAGTTTCTCGGCAGAACACCGGAAGTTTCGCTACCTGTGATAAAAGAGTTACTATCTAACATTGTATTATCTTATGAGCCGTTTTATATTAAAATATGTAGCGCAGGGGTATTTCCGAACAGAAGGTACCCGAGGGTAATCTGGGTCGGGATAGAGGATTCAGATATACTTAAAAGACTTCGAGGGGATATCGAAGATTCTATGGTATTATTGAACTATCAAAAGGAAAACAGGGAATTCTCTCCACATCTTACAATCGGCAGGGTGCGATCACAGAAAGGTGTTGCTGATATGATAAGAGAACTTGACAATTTTAAAGAGAGAGATTTCGGGGGCATGGAGGTTAATAGCATAAAACTGATGAAAAGCGAACTTAAACCCACAGGGGCTCAGTATTATTGTTTAGCTGAGATACCATTGGGGAGGAGGAAGGATGACTAATAAGGATAAGGTCAGGGCACTTGAAATGGCCATCTCGCAGATCGAAAAGAGTTTTGGAAAGGGTGCCATCATGCGGCTTGGTGCAGAGGGAATTGCTGAGGGCATTCAGGTAATACCTACTGGCTCTATAGCCCTTGATATTGCAACAGGGGTCGGTGGGCTCCCGAGAGGCAGAGTCATCGAAATATTCGGTCCTGAGGCCTCAGGGAAAACTACGCTGGCTTTAAATGCGATTGCACAAGCACAGATAGGTGGAGGCACTGCAGCCTTTATAGATGCAGAGCATGCACTTGATGTCAATTATGCACAAAAACTTGGGGTAAGGATAGAGGACCTTCTTATATCACAGCCTGATACAGGAGAACAGGCCCTTGAGGTTGCAGAGGCCCTTGTAAGGAGTGGGGCCGTTGATATTATCGCGATAGATTCGGTTGCAGCACTTGTGCCGAAGGCAGAGATAGAGGGAGAGATGGGTGATGCACTTCCAGGGCTCCAGGCAAGACTTATGAGTCAGGCATTGAGAAAGCTCACTGCAGCAATATCGAAATCCCAGACAACCGTCATATTCGTAAACCAGATGCGGATAAAGATCGGTGTCATGTTTGGCAGCCCGGAAACAACAACCGGAGGTATAGCGCTTAAATTCTATTCTTCCATGAGGCTTGATATAAGAAGGATAGATAACATTAAGGAGAATCAAGAGACCATAGGTGGAAGGGTAAGGGTCAAGATTGTAAAAAACAAGGTAGCCCCTCCTTTTAAGCAGGCTGAGTTTGATATATATTTTAATGAAGGGATTTCGAGGGTTGGAGAGATTGTTGACCTCGGTGTTGAAAAAGGCATTATCGAAAAATCAGGGGCATGGTATAGTTATGGGGGCAGCAGGATCGGCCAGGGCCGTGAAAATGCAAAGGAGTTTTTGAAAAACAATCAGGAGATTGCAAAAGAGATAGAAGGGAAGATAATTGCTGCATATAATTTAAAACATAATTAATGGAAATAATTGTGGATATTAATGAACTTCTGAAAAAAGCATATTCGATGAATGCCTCGGACCTTCATATAAAGGTTGGTTCTTACCCGATTGTGAGGATATTCGGGGAACTTACCCCACTTACATCAGAGAATAAGCTGAGTCTTGAAGATGTATTGAAGATAGCCTTTTCTGTTATGAACCCTGGACAGCAGGAGGTGTTCAAAAAGAAAAATGACATTGACCTTGCCTACAATGTCCCGGGGCTGGGAAGGTTCAGGTGTAATATCTTCATACAGAGAGGGACAGTAGGGATTGTCTTCAGGGTCATCCCGATAAAGATTCCCACTATTGAGGAGCTACTTCTTCCTGCTATCATTAAAAAAATTGCGATGGAACCGAGGGGATTAATCCTTGTTACAGGTACAACTGGTAGTGGAAAATCCACAACCCTCGCTGCAATGATTGACCATATAAACACAAATAGAACAGAACACATCATCACTATTGAAGACCCGATAGAATATCTGTACAGGGATAAAAAAAGCATGGTCAATCAGAGGGAGGTAGGAAGTGATACAGAATCGTTCGGTAAGGCCTTAAGGCAGGCCCTGAGGCAGGACCCTGATGTAATACTCGTTGGTGAAATGCGTGATTTTGAGACTATACAGACTGCACTGATTGCTGCTGAGACAGGGCATCTCGTCCTGAGTACGCTGCATACAATAGATGCAACAGAAACAATAAACCGTATAATATCTGTATTCCCTCCTTACCAGCACAAGCAGGTAAGAATTCAGCTTGCATCAGTTCTGAAGGGCATTATCTCGATGAGGCTTATACCGAGAGCAGACGGGGAAGGCAGGGTCCCTGCAGTCGAGGTTCTTGTTGCTACTATAACTGTAAAGGACTGTATCATTGATCCTGATAAAACAAAGTCTATACCTGATGTAATTGCACAGGGAGCAATACATTATGATATGCAGACCTTTGACCAGTCCCTGTTTAGTCTCTATAAGTCAGGGCTTATAACTTATGAGGAGGCACTGAGATGGGCTACAAACCCTGATGACTTTACATTAAAGGTAAAAGGTATCCAGTCTACAGGTGACCTGACATTGGAAAGATCCACCGAGAAGGATAAAATGAAAATTGAGAGATTTACGCGATGAGGCAAGACAGTATGCCTTCAAACTCCTGAGCTACAGGGGCAGAAGTGAGAAAGAGCTTAAAGGAAGACTCATAAAAAAGGGTTTTCCTGAAACTGTGGTATTTTCTACAATAAACCGCCTTAAACAGTCAGGGCTTATAAATGACAGGGCATTAGCTGAAGACCTGAAAAGGGAGGCAATAACGAGAAAACTCCTCAGTCACACCGGAGCAAAAAGATTTATGTGTAACCGGGGTATACCACGGGAGATTGTTGATTCGATGTTCAGCCATGATGAAAACGAAGATATTGAAAATGCTAAAAAACTTGTAGACAAAAAACTCAGGGCTATGGAAAACTCTCCAGCAGAAAAAATAAAGAAAAGGCTATATAATCTTCTTCTCAGAAGAGGCTACTCTTTCGAGACGATAAAGACTGTATTAAAGGATAAAAATTTTAACGAGGAGGATTAAGATGAAAAGTGTTATTTTTTTAGTCTCAGCTTTATTATTTCTCTTAGTAACAGGATGTGTGCAATCAGTACGATATACACAGGACGAGATAAAGGACTTTCCACCGTCTATTCAGGAACAAATAAAGAAGGGTGAAGTTTCCCCTGGCATGACACAACTTCAGGTCAGGTACTCATGGGGCGCGCCTGACTCTGTAATATTACTTGCACCTACTGCAGATGGTAAAAATCGTGAGGAATGGGTCTATACAAGATTAGGAGGAGTTTTCAAGACACGGCTTATTTTTACAGATGGGAAGATTACAGAGATAATAAGCACTGAGCCCGGAGTTATAAAGTAATACAATTATGACGAGTAAAGAGGTAAGAAATGCCTTTCTTGAATATTTCAGACAGAGAGGACACGAGATAATCCCGAGCTCCCCTCTTATCCCGAGATATGACCCTACCCTGCTCTTCACAAATGCAGGGATGGTTCAGTTTAAAACAATCTTCCTCGGCGAGGAGAAAAGTCTGTATAGTCGTGTTGTCTCATGCCAGAAGTGCCTGAGGGCAGGAGGAAAACACAGTGACCTTGAGAATGTCGGACATACTGCGAGACATCATACATTCTTTGAGATGCTCGGCAATTTCTCCTTCGGCGATTATTTTAAGAAGGATGCGATTTTTTATGCCTGGGAGCTTTTAACTGAATGGTTTAAATTGCCAGAGGAAAGGCTCTATGTCTCTGTATATGAGGAAGATGATGAGGCTGTAAGATTATGGTCTGAACTGATAGGGCTTCCTGATGAAAGAATAGTGAGGCTTGGTGCAAAGGATAACTTCTGGCAGATGGGAGATACAGGCCCATGTGGCCCATGCTCTGAGATAATAATAGACCAGGGAAATCATACAGGATGTGGCAGGCCTGACTGTGCTGTTGGATGTGAATGTGACAGGTTTCTCGAACTCTGGAACCTTGTGTTTATGCAATTTAACAGGGATGGATCAGGTGTACTGACTCCGCTTCCAGAACCGAGCATTGACACCGGGATGGGGCTTGAGAGGATTTCGGCTGTGCTCCAGGGTAAAACAAATAACTTTGATTCAGACTTATTTGAACCAATTATATCCTCAATAGTGTCTTACTCTAAAATCGCCTATGGAAAAAGTAAAGATACTGATACCGCAATAAGAGTTATCGCAGACCATATTAGATCCATAGCATTTCTGCTTTCTGAGGGCCTTATGCCTTCAAATGAAGGCAGGGGATATGTCTTGAGGAGGATTATAAGAAGGGCCTCACGTTATGCAAAGCTAATCGGGATTGACAAACCTGTATTGTATAAGCTACTTGATCCAGTTGTTGATTCAATAGGCGATGTTTACCCAGAGCTCTTAGATGAGAAAGAAAGGGCAGAGAAAATCCTTAAATTAGAGGAGGAAAGGTTTAGCAGGACGCTCGAACAGGGTATAAGACTGTTGGATGAGGTAGTTGAATCATTAAGGAATTCAGGAAGGACTCTCATACCAGGGGATGAACTCTTCAGGCTTTACGATACATATGGCTTTCCTCTTGACCTTGCGAGGGACATTGCTGCAGACAACGGCCTTGAGATTGATGAGGCGGGGTTTCACAGAGAGCTGGAATTCCAGAGGATAAAAGCAAGGGCATCATGGGTTGGGGAAGAAGAGGCTGTTGCATCCATATACAGGGAGGCCCTTAATAAATCTGGCAGTACTGGATTCCTCGGCTATGAGACCCTTGAGTCTGAATCCACAGTAATTGCTATTGTTAAGGACGGAGCTTATTTAGATGAAGTGAAAGAAAATGAGGAGGCTGAGATTATACTCGATAAAACCCCTTTTTACGCCAAGTCCGGCGGCCAGGTTGGAGATAAAGGCGAATTGAAGGCGGAGGGCATCAGAGCCACAATCATAAATACTAAGAAACCTATTGAAGGCCTTCATGTTCATGCCATAAAGGTAAGGAAGGGAATCCTTACACTCGGGACAAAAATAAAATGTTTTGTTGACCACTCCCTTAGAATGGCAACAATGAGAAACCATACTGCAACCCATCTTCTTCATGCGTCATTGCGTGCTGTCCTCGGAGATCATGTAAAGCAGTCTGGTTCATTTGTAACACCTGAAAGGTTGAGGTTTGATTTCACACATTTTTCCCCACTTGACCGGAAAGAGATAGAATCAATAGAAGACATCGTCAATGAAAAGATACTCGAAAATATCAGGGTCGAGACATCTATAATGAATATCAGGGATGCAATAGCATCAGGTGCAACGGCCCTATTTGGAGAAAGATATGGTGATAAGGTGAGGGTAGTTAAGATCTCTAATTTCAGTTCAGAACTCTGTGGAGGGACACATGTCAATGCAACTGGCGATATAGGCCCCTTCAAAATCCTTTCAGAGGGAAGCATTGCATCTAGTATAAGGAGAATAGAAGCGGTTACAGGCAGAGTTGCATTAGAGCATTTCAGGAATGAAGAATACGAATTGAAAAAGATAGCAGAAATGCTCAAGGTCTCTGAGAGGCCATCTCAAAAACTCGAGAGGTTTCTTAATGAGATGTGGGGGCTTGAGAAAGAAGTAGAGAAACTCAAGGGCAGGGCAGCATCTGACAGTTCATCCTTAATTATAGAAAATGTGCGGGCTATTGAGGGTATAAAGGTAGTTGCACATCGTGTTGATGGCCTTGAACAAAAAGACCTTAGATTACTTGCTGATAACATAAGGGATAAGATTGGTTCAGGCATATTAATCCTTGCATCAGCAAAAGACGGCCAGGCATCATTCGTTGCAATGGTTACAAAAGACCTTATAAATAGATTCAATGCTGGTGCGATTTTGAAAAAGGTTGCTGCTGCTGCAGGTGGAAGGGGTGGCGGCAAACCTGAAATGGCACAGGGTGGCACAAAAGAGATTAAAAAACTGGACAGTGCACTTGAATCGATATACGATATAGTTAGAAAGACAGTGAATAGTGAAAAGTGAATAGTGAATAGTCGTTAGTTTTTGCTGTTCACTAAATACTATTCACTAACGACTAAAAACAGGAGGTGTTTATGACATTCTTTGATGTAGTCAGGAATGCGATGTTAGCAGGATTCGGGGTACAGGAGAAGGTTAAAGAGTTTATTGATGAGCTTGTAAAAAAGGGCGAACTCAGCGAATCCCAAGGGGCAAAGCTTGTAAAAGAGTGGACAGAGAAGGCTGGAAAAACCTCTGACCAATTAAGCAAAAGTATCTCTGAACTTGTAACCAAAACCCTCGAGAAGATGAACCTGCCGACAAAGGATGATATCGAAAAATTAGATAAAAAGGTTCAGTCACTTTCTAATAGGCTCAGGAAGCTTGAGGGTGTAAAGGAGGAAGGTCAGGAAGAGTAGCAGATGCCTTTAGACCTGCTCAAGCTCAGAAGCACTTACAGAAGTGTTAGTAGAGTCAGGCAGATTATCAATGTCTTTCTGAAGTACGGCTTTGGTCGTGTAATAGACCAGATCCACTTTCAGAGGTTTATCCCGCTCAGGACAAGACTAAAAACCTTTGGTCAGTGGCCAGCACTCAAAGGCCCTGCAGTACCTGAAAGGCTGAGGATGGCCTTTGCAGAACTGGGGCCAAGCTTTATAAAACTTGCACAGCTCCTTTCATCAAGGCCGGACCTTATAACAAAACCATTTGCTGATGAATTTAAGAAGCTCCAGGATGAGGTACCGCCCTTCCCTATAGAAGAAGCAAAAAGAATAATCGAGGAAGAGACTAAATTACCTATCAATAAGATATTTCTTGAGTTTGATGATAAACCTGTTGCTGCAGCATCCATTGCACAGGTTCATCACGCAACCCTTATAGACAGAAGTGATGTAATTGTAAAGGTGCAGCGACCTAATATCAGAGAACAGCTTGAGACTGATATAAACATCATGACGACTGTAGCTAATCTCTTGGATAAGTATGTCCCTGAAAGCAGATTCTTTAATCCTACAGGCATTGTAGAGGAGTTTTCTAAGACCGTAAAGAAAGAGCTTGATTTTATCGAGGAGGCAAGAAACTGTTGTCGTTTCAGGAGAAATTTTGAGAACAGCCTCGATGTATATATACCGAAGATGTACGGAGAATTCATTACTGAGAAGGTTCTTGTCATGGAGAGGATTGAAGGGGCCAGGATTGATAATATCACGGGTATCGGGGCTATGGGCCTTGACAGAAGAGAACTTGCAAAAATAGGGATTAATGCCTATTTCAAGCAGATACTTGAGGATGGGTTCTTCCATGCTGACCCTCATCCAGGAAATATCTTTGCCATGCCGAATGGGATGATAGGGTTTATGGATTTCGGTATAGTCGGCAGGGTCTCTCCTGAATTGAGAGAAATCATGGCTAATACATTCCTTGCACTTATTAATAAGGATTTTGATAAATTGATTGACCAGTACATTGAGCTCGGTCTTGTACCTGAAGAGATAGACCTGAGTGTATTCAGAAAGGAATTCAAGGCAGACCTCACTGAATTCTTAGAGCCACTTTATGGTCTTACTTTGAGGGAAATAAATTTTGCAGAATACATGGATACTGTGACCCATCTGGCAATGAAACACAATATGAAGATCCCTTCAGACCTTCTCCTGATCAACAAGGCAATGCTGATCCTCGAAAACATTGGAATGGAACTTGACCCGAATTTTGACTTTATTGCTGCTGCCGAGCCTTATGCCTCAAAGCTGATAACACAGAAGGTAAGTCCATCAAGGCTTTATGAAAGGGCCAGGAAAAACATAGAGGAAGTTGGTGACTTTGTAACCCTCTTTCCAAAACAGATGAGGCAGATTGTAAGAAAGATATTGAAAGATGACATTCATGTGAAACTTACACATATCGGTCTCGATAAGTTTATAAAGGATATGGACCGTTCGAGTAACAGGATTGCATTCAGCATGGTTGTAAGTGCCATTATCCTCAGTTCAGCTGTAATGCATGCTACAGGTGTAGGTCCAAAGATTTTCGGTATGTCTATCCTCGCATTTCTAACATTTGGCTTTGCCTTCCTCCTCGGTATCTGGCTTATTATTTCGATTATAAGGTCAGGGAGGTTGTGAGTTATAGAAGCCCTTTATAGAGAGTAATTGTTTCCTTTACGGTATTTTTAAAATCAAAGATTTGAGCCCTTTCCCTTGCCTCAATCCCCATCTTTTCCTTTAAATGATGATCGGTAAGAATTTTTAAGACTGCATCTGCTATTGATTGAGGATTTCCTGGTGGGACAATAAACCCGCATTTGCCATCAATAACAACCTCCGGAAGACCACCTACATTGGTTGCTACAACAGGTCGGGCTGATGCCATTGCCTCAATGGCTACAAGTCCTAATCCTTCATTCAGAGAAGATATTACGAGGAGATCGATTGAAGCTATAATATCAGGTATATCAGTCCTGTAGCCTAAAAAATAAACACTGTCTAAAATGCCTATCGCTTCGGTTTTTTTCTCTAAAAAATCCCTTAATGGGCCATCACCGGCAATTATAAATACAGAATCCCGAAAACGAGTTTTTATAAAAACTGCAGCATCGATAAAATATTCACATCCCTTAACATCTACCAGTCTCCCAACCCAGCCGATAAGGGCTAAGGAAGGATTAATTCCTAATTCTTCCCTTACTTTTTTCTTATCAGAGACTGAAAGAAATCTCTCAATGTGTATCCCATTGTGAATAGTCTGGATTTTTTCTCCACCAGCAATACGAAACCTTATATATTCCTGTCTCTCTCTTTCAGTTAGGGCTATGATTTTATCGGTGAATATAGTTGCTAATCGTTCTAATAAGAGGAACACATAACTCAGTATCCTGTTAAAATAACCATAAAATACATGGCCGTGTGGGGTATGGACAACAGCTCTTACACCGGATAGTTTTCCTGCAATCCTTCCAAGAAAGCCGGCCTTTGATGTATGGGTATGAAGGACATCAGGTTTCTCACTCCTCAGGATGAACAGTATCTCAAAAAATGCCTTTATATCTTTTACGGGATTTATATCTCTTACAAGGTTCGGGACCAGGTAAAACTTAACCTCATTTGCCCTTGAGAAAACCTCAGGGTCTTCTTCAGGCAATATGCTGGGCCCTGAAGCCATCACAACTTCAATACTATTAGCCTTGAGGGCCTTAATGAGGTTAAGAAATATCTTTACAGAGCCGCCCCGGTCAAGCCTCGTTATGAGATGTAAAACCTTCAATCCTACCCCCTACGGCTTTTTAAGGACATAAAGGGTTATAGCAAAAAGTAAAAGGGTAATAGTGACCCTCAGATAACCTCCAGGTGTAAGGTCCAGAATCGTAAAGGGTAGAAAGGCAGCAGTTAGAACTCCCAGTACAAAACTCGCCACTGCTAAACCAAAAAGAACCCAGCCAATCACCTTCATTCTTTTTCACCTCCTTTTCCAAAGAAACCATTATGGTGTATATCATATCATAAATTTAAAATCTGTAAAACTCTGTACATCTGGGGCAGACAGGGAAATATTTCTTTTCCTTGAGCATCCTTCTGAATCTCAGTGCTGCCTCTCCATTCCATATATCAGTAAATTTGTTTTCTTTTACATTGCCTATTGAATAATTAAGAGATAGACACGGTCCTACAGAGCCATCAGGGAAGATATATGCCACCATCCATGGACTCAGACACCTTTTCCTATAACTATCGGGCAGGAAATAAAAATCCGTGTAGTATCTCCGTATCTCCCCGTCTGTAAGATTTGGATAAAAGGATATATCTAAATATGTCTTTGTTGCCTTAATATCTTTTATTTTTGAAATTAGTATGTCAGGGTCTATAT